>JAVXLU010000006.1:35964-39833 GCA_036646635.1 Romboutsia sp. | reverse complement strand
TTTTTGATAAAAAAGATATGAATGTTATAACAATTAAGTTAAACACTAATAATATGTATGTAGATAATTAAGTATAATCAAAGAGGTGAGTATATGAAAAAAGATAGTAAAATGATACTATTAATATTTATTATTTTAATAGTATCACTAGGGGTTATGTACTACTTATTAATTCCACAAGAAAAAATAGAAAAAAGTAGTAACAAAATTATAAGTATAGAGGAAATATTAAAAAAAATATCCATTGATAATATATCCGAAATTGAATTAATTAAAAATCCAATTAAATTAAAGGGTACAATATCTATATCAGATGATGAATTTGAAAATATAATTTATACAATTATGAATAAATACAATTCAAAAGATTCTGAGTATATTGATATCAATATAGATAATAAAAAAATAAAAATTACTTATCCATACAAAATTTTGAACTTTATAGAGAGTAAGTTAGAAGTGAATTTACATACAAGTATTGTTAATAATGACATAAATATTATATTTAATAATGTTAAATTAGGTAAAATAAATATAAGTAATAAAATGATTGAAAAAGAATTAAATAAATATAAAGAAATAATACCTTTTAAAATAGAAAAGAATATTATTAAAATAGACAAAGATTATATTTATCCAGCAACTATTAATAACATAGAAATAGGTGAAAAAGATATAATAATAAACTTGGAAGTTCAAGCAAATAATTTTGTTGACTTTATATCTAAGTATAAAATCAAAATTAATCAATAATTCCTATATATAAATGATAATAAAGTAGGTGCATAAGATGGAAAAAATATTATACTCACTAGAAAGTTATAAAGTATTAGCAATAATAGCTGGATTTATTATAATTGGGATTGAGACATTTATTCCGATATTACCTTTATTAGCAATAGTAGTTGCAAATGTTTTTATATTAGGAATATGGTTAGGTTTTTTTGTGTCTTGGTCAGGTTCTAGTATAGCTTCGATTTTATTATATTTAATAGCATCTAAATTTTCAAAATGTAAAATATTTAATAAATATAGAAAAAATAGAAATTTTGATAAAATAGTTGATTGGATAAAAAAACAAGGATTTAATAGTATATTTATATCATACTCTTGTCCATTTATACCTGATTTCTTAATAACTATAGCATCTGGATTTAGTCAATTAGATTTTAAAAGTTTTGCATCAGGTATGATATTTGGAAAATTTGTAATGTTTTTGATTATAAGTTATGTTGGAGATGATATTGGAAATTTATTTTCGAATCCAATAAAAATAGTAATATTTTTAATAGGTATTTCATTGTCATGGTTTATTGGTAAAAATGTAAATAATAAAATACATAAAAAAAATTATAAGTAGTATATTTAAACTTAATATAATTTGAAATATAAATATAGTTGTGTTAAAATGTTATAGTTATACTTAAGACTATAAAACATTAAGGGGGAATTTTATGAAAAAAGTATATATAGTAACGACTTATACTGGAACATTCTTATCATATCTTATAAGAAATATAAGTAAAACCCCATATGCACACGTATCAATATCCTTAAATCAAGATTTAGAGCCTATGTATTCATTTGGAAGACTAAATCCTAAAACGCCATTGTTTGCAGGATTTGTTGAAGAAAATATAAACCAAGGATTATATGCTATTAGAAAAAATACTATGTGTAGGGTATACTCATTAGATGTAACTGACTCAGAATATAATAAATTATGTGATAATATAATGGAAGTAAGTAATAATAGAAAAAAATATGATTATGATATAAAAGCACTTGTATATTTATCTATAAATAAACCAAGAGAAAGAGAATACAAATATGTTTGTTCTCACTTTGTGGCAGATATGTTACAAAAAAGTGGAATAAACATGTGTAATAAAAATTCATATGAAGTAAGACCGAATGACTTTTATGATTTAGATAGTTTAGATTTAGAATATGAAGGCTTACTATCAAGATATTCTACAGAAGAACATTCTTATATAGCAAAGATTTCTAAAGCATAGATAAATAATACTGCCTACTTAATAGGTGGTATTTTTTTATACATAATGCATTTATACTACCTAAAAAACTATTGAGAACTTATAAACATAAGATGCATAAATAACTTTGAGTATGTAAAAAAGATATTTTAAAAGTATGTATATATTTTTTGTAAATATATGGATATAATAGTATTAATAACTATATTACTTTGGAAGGAGTACTAAATGAAGAAATTTTTGCAAACATACGGAATTGCGCTAATAGTAGTAGCTATTTATGCATTCGTTAAATTACCTGTACTTAGGTTAGATTTTATATCACTGTTTTCAGTATTAATAATATTCTTTGCAATAGCTGGGGTATTAGATATGATGCTTGATAAAGGGGAGAGAACATCAAAAATTGCTAAATATAATTTTTCAATAGCGATTATGTTAATAATTTATAGCATGGTAGCTCCGTTTATAACGTCGTCTCCGATACTACATGCAAAGGCATATAGAAAATTAATAGGAACAGTTGAAGAAAGTCAGTTTACAAAAGATGTGAGTCCAGTTAGTGTAAAAGATATTCGTCTTGTTGATGAAGCTATGGCTATGAAGCTAGGAGATAAAAAACTAGGAGAAATTCCTGCAATAGGAAGTGTTTCAAAATTAGGAACTTTTCATATACAAAGTGTAAAAGGAGAATTATACTGGGTAGCACCACTTGTACATAGAGATATAATTAAATGGGCAACATCACGAGAAGGATCAAATGGATATGTAATGGTATCTGCAAGTAACCCACAAGATGTTAGATTAATTCAAGATATTGATGGAAAACCTATAAAAATAGTATATCAACCAGAAGCTTATTTACTTCAAGATTTACATAGACATATGTATGTAAATGGACTTGTAAATGTTGGTATGACAGATTTTACATTAGAGATAAATGATGAAGGTAGACCATATTGGGTAACTAGTTTATATGAACATAGTATAGGATATGGTGGTTCTAATGCTACTGGTATAGCAACAGTTGACTCAGAAACAGGAGAAATAAAAAGATATTCAATAAAAGATGCTCCTAAATGGATTGACAGAATACAACCACAAGACTTTATCATAAACCAAATAAGTGATTGGGGATTATATGTTAAAGGATTTTTAAATTCGGTTATATCAGAAGAAGGAGTTTTAGTTCCAACAGAAGGAACATCTTTAGTATATGGAAATGACAATAAAGCATACTGGTATACAGGTATAACTTCTTCAGGAGGAGATGAATCGACAATAGGATTTATGTTAGTTGATACTCGTACTAAAGAAGCTAAACTATATAAGCAACCGGGAGCTACAGAAACTGCAGCAATGAGATCTGCTGAAGGTAAAGTTCAAGAAAAAAACTATGAGGCTACATTCCCTGTTATGTATAACATATTAGGAACGCCAACATATGTATCATCTTTAAAAGATAAAGCAGGACTTGTTAAGATGGTAGCATTTATATCTGTAGAAGATTTTAGTGTACTTGGACTTGGTGAAACTAAAGAAGAAGCACTTAGAAATTATAGAGAAGCATTATCATCAAAAGGTAATAGTATAAATATTGAAAATGATGCTTCTTCACAAGAAATAGAGGGAACTGTTTTAAGGATTAGTCCTGATGTTAAAAGTGGAAATACTTATTATTATATGACGATAGACTCGAGCAAAGATATAATATTTAATGCAACATCAAAATTATCTACAGAGATACCGCTTACTAATGCTGGAGATAAAGTAAAGCTTTCTTATCCAAAAGGAGAAAAAGGATTAGTAGATATAGTAGATTTTGATAATTTAAATATTGAAAGATATGTAGATAATCTAAATGAATATTGG
>JAVXLU010000006.1:0-35954 GCA_036646635.1 Romboutsia sp. | reverse complement strand
GGAAGTTTAGAAATTAAAACAAAAGAAAATACAAAAACGACTGAATAACTCGTATAAAAAAGTAGCTAAGTAAATACTTAAACATAAGTAATAAAAAAATCGCATAATACATGCGATTTTTTTATGCAAAATTTATGCAAAATATGTAAATTTTATAGTGTCATATTAATATAATAATAGTACGACTTGATACACCAAATAACTTCAAGGAGACTAGACAAAATGGCAGGAATAGAAAAGGAGATATTAATATTAATAAGTAGAATTAGATGTATGACAGAAAACCAAGTTGGAAAGGTTTTTGGGACAAGGAAAAAGTATGGAAGAAAACCATTTAAAAAAACTTTAAGAAAAATGTGCAATGAATATACGCTTAGAAAGTATCCATGTAATATAAATTATCCTGGATATAGAGATAATTCTTATATTTATTATCTAAATGGAAGTACAATGTATAGTGGGGATGAATTAGTAAAAGTTATTATAGGAAGTGAATTAGCCATTAGAATTGATACGGGTGGGTATAACTTAAAAAGATTTTATAGAAATGTTTTAATAGACAATACTAAGTATGATTTATTTGTAGAGTATATAAATCATTACGGAGATTTAAAGCAAATTCTTGTAGATATAAATTTAGATAGTGATATAGATATTTCTAAATATGAGAATATAGAATCAAAAATTATAAACTCAACAATACCATTTTTTGAGGTACCAAAGATTTTAATAGTTACCTCATCAAATATAGAAAATATGTTATTTGATGAAGGGATGTTTAATATAGAGCGTATAGATTTAAATTTAAATAAATTATTTAGACATATATAAGCCTATTTTTAATAGGCTTATTTTTATATATTGAGGTAATAATATATAAACAGACGAAATTAGTTTTTTTATGTGTTTTTTTGATATTTTCTCGTACAAAAATAGAAATTATGATAAAATTTATATTGTATAACAAGGAGGTATTTAATGAAACGAAAAATAATTTTATTTATAGCAATGTTATCAATACTTTTAACTGGATGTTCAGAAAAAGATGAAAATAGTTTTGTTAATCAAGGAAAAGAGGCTTTAGAAAGTCATAACTATAGCGATGCCAAAGAATTTTTATCAGAAGCATTAGAAGTTGATAGTAGTGATGAAAATGCAAGAGCAATGTATATGCAGGCTATGAGAATGGAAAATGCAGAGAAATATAAAGAAAAAGGTAATTATAAAAAGGCTATAAAAGAACTTAAGTTTTTAGATGGTATAAAAGGTGGATCATCAGATATAAAAAATGAATGTTATAGCCTGAAAAAAGAACTTGAGAAGTTATATGAACAATACAAAAAAGATCAAGAACATAGAAAAGAAAATGCAAAATTAACATCTAATAAAGATAGGTATAGTGTAGAAAGAGATGCACTTAATTCAAATAAAAAAGAAGAGGAAGAAAAAGTTGAAGAAAATATTCCTGAAGTTAATCCCGAGGTAATACCTCAACCTCCAGTTCAAGAATTACCACCACCAGTAGAAGAAGCACCACCACAGACTCCAGAAATATAGTAAAAGCTATCTCACATGAGATAGCTTTTACTATATGAAATTATAATTTATCAGCAGGATAAGTTAAGCATATTTGGCTACGAATCTCATCCATTAAACTCATTACAGTGATTGAGTTTTCTTTGGTATTTAAAGTAGAAAGTATTTGATTTGATTTAATTAGACCTATAAATTCATTTATTTCATAACACATATCATTTTCATCTTGATTTGTAGTTAAATCCTCAATAGATCCATCTTTATAAATTAACTTGACATTACTAAATTTATTTATTTTATCAATTATAATGCTTCCATTTTCACCTTGTATCTCAGAAGGTATAGATGAGTTAGAAATCTTAGAGTACATAATTAATGCATCCATATCATTATATTTAAAAATAGCACTTCCCTGGCCATCTACACCGCTATCTAGCATATAAGCGTTAGAAAATACTTTATTAGGTTTACCAAACAAAGAAACTAAAGGATGGATACAATAAACACCTATATCCATTAGAGAACCATTAGAAAGTTCATTTTTAAAGGCATTTAATATAATTCCATTTTTATATTGATCATATCTAGAAGAATATTGACAATGATTTGCAAAGTATCTTCTAACTTTACCTATTTTATATATATTTTTTTTTACTTGTAAAAAATTAGGTAAAATAGTAAGTCTCATAGCTTCCATTAATAATACATTATTTTCTTTAGCTACTTTAAACATATTTTTAACCTCTGATGTATTAGAAGCTAGTGACTTTTCACATAATACATGTTTTTTATTTTTTAAGAACTTTATAGCTTGACTATGGTGAAGAGAATTAGGAGATGCTATATAAATAGCATCAATTTCATCATTATTAGCCATTTCATCTAAGTTAGTATATATATGTTTTATATTATACTTATCTTGAAAAGATTTAGCGGTATCAAAATTTCTTGAATAAAAAGCAAATAATTCGAAATCATTTATATACTTAGAGGCCTCTAAAAAATTTTTCACAATAAAATTACTACCAATTACTCCGAATTTAATTTTTTTCATTTTTTATCCCCCTATTATATATAATAATATAATACTTGAAAGTTTTAATTAGAATCTTTAAAATTGATTCTTTTATTAATATACTTATCTATTGAAACTTTAATAACTGCAGCTAGCGGAACGCTTAAAAATACTCCTACAAGACCAAATAAAGAACCTCCTATTAATACTGCTGAAATTATCCAAAGGGAACTAAGTCCAATTTGATCTCCCATAACTTTTGGTCCAATAATATTTCCATCTAATTGCTGAAGTACAAGTATAAAAATAAAAACCCAGAAAGCTTTAATAGGATCATATATTAATGTCATAAGTATAGGTGGAACTGCACCTATAAATGGTCCAAAATAAGGTATTATATTAGTTAAAAATATTATAAATGATAAAAATAATGTATTATCAATTTTTACTATAAATTTAAATCCTATAAAAGCAAGAATTCCTATAATAAGAGAATCTATAATTTTACCAATAATATAGTTATAGAAAATATCATTACTCATCTTAAAAAATTCTACAGTTTCATCAGCTCGTACTTTAGGAACTGAGGCGTAAAGAATTTTTTTAAGTCCTTTACCAATTTTTTCTTTATCATATAACATATATATAGATAAAATTACTCCCATAATTATATTAAATAATACAGATGTTATAGTAAAAATATAAACTATAAGGTCTGAAGATACTTTTGAAAACATATCAAGTAATTTTTGTAGTATAGTATTTAAGTTGTTTTGAATATGAGGTAAAGTCATTTCTAACATTTTAGTCTCAGACATATGTTTGTTTAAAAAATCATTTAACATAGTTAGATAGTTAGGTATTTCTTGTATTAAAGTATTTAGTGAATCAATTATTGATGGAATTATAAGTTTAAAGCATATAATTATTAAAAGAAATATTATTATATATGAAATAAAAATATTTAAAAGACGATGTGATTTTAAATTTTTTTCAAAGAACATCATCATAGGATTTACTAGTAATGCAAATAATATTCCTAATAAAAAGGGACTTAAAAATGATATTAAACCACTAATTCCAGAAATGAATTTCATAGGAGCATCAATTGCTTTGTAAATAAGAATTGAAATAAATGCTATAAATATACAATATTTTATATTTTCTCGTGAAATCATAATACCCTCCAATTTGCAACACTAGTTATTTTAGATGTATATAATTAATACTTTTACTTATATGTATTATAGTATTATGATTTATAAATATGATATTAAATTTTAAATCACAATATTATATAATTAATAATACCGTCTATTATTTCCAATTGTATTATTAAATATTTAAATTATTAAATAGTAAATTAATTAAAATATTTAATTTTTAAATAATTATTATTTACATATCGTTGCAATAGATATAAAATAAAGATGGCTAGGTTGTACCTAGTTATTTTTATTGATAAAAAAAATAATATAAAATAAGTTTTATAGAAGAAGGTGCAATTATGAGAATTAATAAATATATAGCTTCTTGTGGAGTAGCGTCAAGAAGAAAAGCAGAAGAAATAATACTTGAAAAAAGAGTGAAAGTTAATAGTAAAATAGTTAATGAACTATCATTTAATATAGATGAAGAAAATGACCTAGTAGAAATAGATAATAAAAAAATAAAACTAAAAAAAAATAACATATATATAGTTTTAAATAAACCTGAAGGATATATAACAACAGTTAAAGATCAATTTGATAGACCTAGTGTACTTGATTTATTAACTGATATAGAAGAACGTGTTTACCCAATAGGAAGACTTGATTACGAAACTAGTGGACTTTTAATACTTACCAATGATGGAGATTTAACTTATAAATTAACTCATCCAAAACATGAAGTTGCTAAAACATATGTAGCAAGAGTTAAAGGAATACCATCAAAAGAAAAAATAAAAAACTTTGAAGAAGGATTATATATAGAGGACTATAAAACAGCTCCTGCAAAAATTAAAATTTTAGATAAAAACGAAGAAAAAAATTATTCTATTTGTGAAATAAAAATACATGAAGGAAGAAATCGACAAGTTAGAAAAATGTGTAAGGAAATAGATCATCCAGTTCAAAGACTAAGAAGATCAGCTATGGGAGAGATAACTCTTAAAGAAACTGAGATAGGTAAATATAGATATTTAACGAATGAAGAAATAAATTATTTAAAAACAATTAAATAGAGGTGAATTATGACAAAAGCTAAATATTTAACTAAAGTTACAGATATAAATAAGTTATATTTAGAACAGATAATAAATGAAGGAGATATAGTAGTAGATGCAACTATGGGAAATGGATATGATACAAAATATCTAGCTCTAAAAGTTGGGAAAAATGGATTTGTATATAGCTTTGATATACAAGAAGCTGCAATAAAATCTACACATAAAAAATTAGTAAAAGAAAGCTTAGAAGATAGAGTAAAACTAATACTAGATGGGCATGAGAATATGGATAAATATATTGAAGGAAAAGTTTCATGTGTTTTATTCAACTTAGGATATTTACCAAGATCTGAGCATATGATTATAACAAAGCCAAATACAACAATAAAAGCTATTGAGCATAGTTTGCAAATATTAAAACCTAATGGAGTAATAAGTATCGCAATCTATACAGGACATCCTGGAGGAATGGAAGAGAAAAATAGAGTATATGAATTTGTTAAATTGTTAGACCAAAATGAATTTAATGTATTAGAATCTGGATTTATAAATCAAATAAACAATCCTCCTAAATTAGTTTTAATAGAAAAGAAAAGACAATATTGAAAGCCGTGCTCTAAGTATGGCTTTTTTTTATTAAATAGTATCAATTCGACATATGCAATTCTAAATCCAACTATACATAGTAAAGACACTAGAACTACAGCTTCATATATTTTATAGTATTTAAGAGAAAAATCTTTAAATGAGTATTTAAAAGATGTAGCTAAAGATGGTATAATAATAGCTGATAGTAATACAGTTAAAAAATCTAGTTATTATTTTAAATATTGTAAATTTCCTATAATAAAGTATTCAAAAGATGTTGTTGGAAGTATTATAGTAGCTAATATGGTAGCACTGGGGGTAATTAGTGAAATTATAAATGATAAAGAATATAGATAAGGAAAATATAAAAAATTAATAATAAAAAAAGTTCCAAAAGGAAGCGAATAATTAAATATAGCTACTTTTGAAAAAGAAGTAAGTATTTTAAAAAATAATATCAAAGAATTATATTAATAGAAGGAGAAATTTATGGACGATACGAAAGATTTAAAAGATAGTAAGCAATTGATATCTAATATACAAGCTCAATATCCTAGATTTAGTAAAGGTCAAAAACTTATAGCTAAATATATATTATCAAATTATGACAAGGTTGCATTTATGACAGCATGCAAGTTAGGAGATACAGTGGGAGTTAGTGAATCTACAGTAGTAAGATTTGCAAATGCTTTAGGTTATTCAGGATATCCTAAACTACAAGCAGCACTTCAAGAACTTATAAAAAATAAATTAACTACGGTACAAAGAGTTGAGATGGCAAAAGAATATAGCGATGACTCTACTATACTTAATAAAGTTTTGAAAAGTGATATAGATAATATAAAAACCACATTAGATGAAATTGATGAAAAAGCTTTCGAAGAATCAGCAAATAAATTATTAAAAGCAAAAAAAATATATATATTGGGTATGAGAAGTTCTTTTGCGATTGCCCAATACTTAGGATTTTATTTAAATATAATACTTGATAATGTTCAAATAATAAGAATGGACATGGGAGATGCATTTGAACAAGTTGTGAGAATTGGAGAAGGGGATGTAATGTTAGCTATAAGTTTTCCTAGATATTCTAAGAAGTCTTATCAAATAGTTAGCTATGCTAAAGAAAAAGGAGCACATATAATATCTTTAACCGATAGTTTATTTGCACCTGTAGCATCAATAGCAGATAATACACTTTTAGTTAAAAGTAATATGGCATCATTTGTTGACTCATTAGTTCCTGCATTAAGTATTGCTAATGCACTTATTATTTCAGTTGGTATGAAGGAAAAAGAGGACATAAAAGAGTGCTTCGATGATTTAGAACAGATTTGGAAAAAATACTCAGTATATGAGTAAAATACTATAATATAAATTAAATGAATGTCAGTTTTCAGAAAATGTCTCAAAAAAACTTTTTAGTTTTTTTGGGACATTTTCTAATTGTAAGGATATTAGTATAGAGAAGATTTAGGAAAGAAAATAATATAAATACAATAAAAGTATATTGAGTATATATAAGATAAATTGACTTAATGGGATTTTCCAATATGGTCTACTTGATAATACAAATTTTAAGATAATAATTAAATTTACATTCCAATATGGCATATAAAACAAAGTACCATATAAGCCAATAAAAGTCAAATATATATTAACTAATAAAATAATTATTCATAAACCATTAATAATTATTTTTAAGACGTTGACAGTGCATATATACATATATTACCATAAAAATATAAGGAAAAAGGAGGTATATATGAGATTTTGTTTAAATTTAGAATTGGAAAAAAATAATTTCCCCACAGATCACAGAAAAGTTATATTAAGTTATATAAAAAAAGCATTATCTGAAATATTAGATGGAATGTATTATTCTAGATATTTTCAAGATAATGTACAAAAAGATTTTTGTTTTTCAGTACAACTATCAAAACCTAAATTTAATAAGGATGAAATAATATTAGATAATAATGAGATAAAGATATTATTTACAACAGATAATAAGCAAAAAACAGCTTTACTACTACAACAGGCATTTATGAAACAGAAAAATAAGAAATTTTCAATCCCAAACAGCAATTCAATGACTTTAAAGAATATCACTCAAAATAAAGAGCAACAAATAACAAATTCAAAAGCAATATTTAAAACATACGGACTGTGTGTAAGAGAACATAATAAAGAAAGCAATAAAGACATTTACTATGTATACAATGATGAAAAGTTTAATGAACAACTACAAGTAGTGTTAAAAAATCAAGCATCACAAGCTGGATTTAGTAAAGAAATGGCAGAGAGTATTAAGTTTGTACCGCTAAATTGTAAAAAGGTATTAATAAAACATTATAATACATATGTAGATACAACAGTAGGTTCATTTTTATTAGAAGGAAATCCTCTTTTATTACAATATCTATATAATGTAGGAATGGGGTCTAGGAATAGTTCATTTGGATATTTAGACTTAGTAACACAAGATTTATAAAAAGGGGGTGAATATATGAAAACTATTTTAAAAGGTAATGATAAGTATGATACGAAGCTTGAAGCATCTGATTGGAGATTTTCAGCTGCAATAGTTGGTATTACAGAATATTTAGAAGATATAGACCCATTAAAAGAGTTTTGGGAAATTAAAGATGATTATATTTTATATAATAGTAATTTAATAACTAAAGAAAGATATTTAAAGTTTGTAGAAGACAGATACAATAATAATCTTCATCATAAATATATTGAAAATCAACTGGCTTATTATACTCATGATGAAAAAGAAAATCAAAATGAAAAGATAAAATCTATAAATGAAAAATTAACTGGAAACTCTATAATGAAAAAAGTATTTAAAAAGATAAAATTTGATGGAACAAACAAAGATGAAATATTGTCTTTAATAAATGAAAATAGAGAAGTTTTAATATTAGAAACATTTAAAAATAAAAAGGATATGTATGCAAATTATTGCAATACTAATCAACTATTTAGTGAATCTCAAAATTATTGTAGATTGCTTGGATACTGTATTGATTCAGGTAAAAAGGGAAAATCAACAGGATATGCATTTAATATGAATAGCTTTGTAGGACAAGACATACAAGAATTTGATTTTATACCATTTGGATTTGTGGAGGATAGAGAATCATTATTTATAAATGACAATTATGAAATAACAAGATTAACTTCAACAAAGAAAACTTTTGAAATGAAGGTAAAAGATGATTCTAAATTAGAAGTAAGATATAAAAGTGCTAGATACTCTTTATTCAAAGGTATTATGGAATCAACTGATTTTATAGATTATGATGTTGAAGTAATAATTAAAAATAGAGAAAAAGCTTATTTTGAAACTCTATATATAAGAAAAGATAGTATAAAAATTTTACAAGAGATTGATAAATATAAAGTTGATTATAATGTACTATGTTTTTCTCATAAGGTAAATGAAAAATATTATATTGATATTTATAAAAAAGTAATTGATAGTATATTAAATAATACACTATTAGATGAATTAATTGAATTACTAATAAAAGATAAGAAAAATAGCTATAAAGTTTACCAACTAATAAAGATAAATGATTTAATAAGGGGTGAAAAAATAATGAATCAAAATATGATTAAAAGGGTTCATGCTTGTGCTAATGGAGTAAGAGCAAAAATTCAAGAAAATAAGTTAGAAAGCTATAGACAAAAGCTTATAAGTTCAATGATTTTTAAAGACTATGATAGAGTATGTGAGATATTACTACAACTATCAGGTTACTCAGATGTTTATTTTAGTTTTGCAGATGAACTATTTATGGACTTTGAGAAAAACAAAGATATAGCGTATACATTTATAAATTCATTAGGAAAAAGTGAATTCAATAATAATAAAAATAAAGTTGAAGAAAATAATAAATTAAATGAAGAAATAAATAATTAGGGGAGGTAATATTATGAAAAAGAGAGCATTAACATTGACAGTAGTATCAAATATGACTTCAAATTATTCAGAGGGTCTAGGTAATATTGCAAGTGTACAAAAAGTATTTAAAAATAGAAAAGTTTATACAATAAGAAGTAGAGAGAGTTTAAAAAATGCAATAATGGTTGATAGTGGAATGTATGATGACTTACAAACTGAATCAAATGGAGCAACTCAAAAATTAGCAAATGAAGAATTAAATGCATCAAATTGTAGAGCACTTGAAGGTGGATATATGAATACAAAAGGAACTACAAATATAAGAAAAAGTTCTTTTTATATAACAGATGCAATATCTTGTGAAAGTTTTGTAAATGAAACGAGATTCCATAATAACTTATACTTAGCAACAAACTTAGCTAAGGCAAAGAATATAAATTTACAAGAAAAGGCAGGAGAAGCTGGACTTATGCCTTATCAATATGAATATGATAAGTCATTAAAGGTATATAGTATAACAATAGATTTAGAAATGATAGGAAAAGATGAAAACTTTGAAAATGAAGCAAATTACAAAGAAGCTGATAATAAAGAAAAAGCAGATAGAGTAAATTCTATATTAGATTCAATTGAAAATTTAAGCCTTACAGTAAAAGGAAATTTAGACAATGCAGAACCTACATTTGTAGTTGGTGGATTAAGTGATAGAAAGACACATTACTTTGAAAATGTAGTGAAAGTAGAAGAAAATAGGTTAATAGTATCAACAGATTTACAGGAGAAAATAGCAAAAGGATATAGTGTTGGTATATTAAGAGGACAAACATTTATAAATGAAGGTGAAGTAGAGGAAAAATTAAAACCTATAAGTATAATAAGTTTCTTTGATAAGTTAAGAGAAGATGTAAATACTTACTTTGAAGTATAAAGATTATAACAGAAGGTAGGTGAATACATGAAAGCTCTAAGAATTGTACTACATCAAAACAGTGCAAACTACAAAAAAGAAGAAGCTCTAGATAATAAAATGACATATCCACTACCACCTATATCTACAATAATAGGTGCTATACATAGTGCATGTGGTTATAAAAAATATCATCCAATGGATATAAGTATTCAAGGTAAATTTGAATCTATGCATAAAGAGCCATACACTGATTATTGCTTTTTAAACTCTACTATGGATGACAGAGGAATATTGGTTAAAATGAAAAATGAAGCTTTTCTATCTAAAGCATTTGACAAAGTAGCTAAAGCTAATAAATCTCAAGGAAGTAGCTTTAGACAGGGAACAACAATTCATGTATATAATAAAGAATTGTTAAATGAATACAACGGATTAAAAGATTTAAGTGAAAAAATAAAAAACTTTAAAGACACGAAAGTAAAAAGAGTATTAGAAGTAATTAAAAATAGAAAAAAGAGATTAGCATCTAAGAAAAAAGGTTTAGATAAGAAAAGTGATGAGTATGAATTAGTAGCTCAAAGAGAAAAAGAGATAAAACAATATGAAAAGATTATAAAAGATAGGCTTAAAGATTATGAACAAGAAAATTACATAAAGCCAATATCAAAATATCGTTCACTTACAACGTCATTAAAGTATTATGAAGTTTTAAATAATATTGACTTAGTAATACATGTAAGAAGTGATGAAGATACTTTAAATGAAATACTTGATAATATATATAACTTGAAGTCCATTGGAAGAAGTGAAGATTTTATAAATATTGAAGATGCTAAAATAGTTAAATTATATGAAGGTGATTGTGATGTAGATAGTCAATTATCAACGTATATAAGTTATGAGGATGTAAAGGATGAGAATATTTATCCTAAATCTAAAGATTCCCAAGATATTAATGGAACTAAATATTATTTAAATAAAAACTATGAAATAAAAAATGGACAAAGAGATTTTGTTAAAAAGAAAGTATTGTATACATCTTATCGTGCAATAGATGATACGAGTGAAAATATATTTATTGATAATGAAGATGAAAATGAATACATAGTTAACTTTATTTAAGCCAAGCAGTAGGTATTATACCTACTGCTTTAAAAAGGGGAAAAGTTATGATAAAAGATATATACAGTGAATTATTAGATGAGTCAATAATAGGATATATACATGAAAAGTATGCAAAGCCAAATAAAACTATAAAAGAACATACAGATGATTTATTAGAGGTATTAGATTTACTTTGGGAGTTAGGATATATAAAGGAAGAAAAGATATATGAACTTATAAAAAAAGCTTGTATGTATCATGATATAGGTAAAATAAATGAAGAATTTCAAAATAGAGTTACAAAAGACAAGAAAGTAAAATTTAATGAAACTAAGGAAGTAGCTCACAATATATTATCTTTATATTTTATAGATGAAAGTAAGTTTGATAATAAAGATGATTATTTTAAAGTAGCTAATGCAGTGGTTAATCATCATGACTATTGTGAAGTTAATGAAGTGTTGATAGAGAAGCAGGAATTAATAGAAAACCTATTAGAAGAATTTAACCATAAAAAGGTTAAAAAAATAACTCCTTCAAAAATATCAAAAATATCCAAAGATATAGAAGCTATAAAAATAAAAGGATATCTACATAAATGCGATTATAGTGCAAGTTCAGGAAACAAAGCTGAATATAAAAACGATTTCCTAGAAAAATCACTAGAGAATCTTCTTAACAAATGGAAACTAGAAAATAAAAATACAAAATGGAATGAACTTCAAGAGTTCTGTATGGAAAATAAAGAAGAAAATATTATAGCAATAGCTCAAACTGGTATGGGGAAAACTGAAGCAGGTCTACTTTGGATGGGAAACAATAAAGGATTCTTCATATTACCAATAAGAACAGCTATAAATGCTATTTACGATAGAATAAAAAATGATATTTTAAATCAAGAAAACTTAGGTGAAAGAGTAGGACTGCTACATTCAAGTTCTTTAGAATACTTATTAGCACAAACTGATAAATACGAAAATAATGGGAAAGGGGATACAGTAGATAAAAAGGAAGAGCAAGAAATACTAAGTTATGAAAAAACAGCAAAACAATTATCCCTTCCAATAAATGTATCCACAATAGACCAATTATTTGACTTTGTATATAAGTATCCAGCTTATGAACTTAAATTAACTACACTAGCATACTCAAAGGTAATAATAGATGAAATACAAATGTATGGACCAGACTTATTAGCATATTTAGTTTATGGATTAGAGCGCATAGTAGAACAAGGTGGAAAAATATCAATATTAACAGCTACATTACCCCCCTTTGTAAAAGATTTATTAAGTAAAAATATTAAGTTTAGGACTGAAGTATTTACTGATGATTCTAAAAGACATAATTTAAAAGTATTAGATGAAAGAATAAATGTTGATGATATATATGATAAATATATAGAAAATGAAGAACTAGATAAAAGTAATAAAATATTAGTTGTATGTAATAGTATTACAGAAGCTCAAAACTTATATAAACAACTACAGGAAAAAATGAAGAGTGATGAGCATAAAAATAAACTACATATATTACATAGTAAATTTATAAGAGATGAGCGTTTAGCAAAAGAATCTGAAATTATATCATTTGGGAAAACATATAAAGAGGAAGAAAATAAAAACAAGCCTAAAGAACTAGACAAGCAAAGTGGAATATGGATATCAACGTCTATTGTTGAAGCTAGTTTAGATATAGACTTTGATTATTTATTTACAGAACTACAAGATTTAAATTCATTGTTCCAAAGGCTGGGGCGTTGTAATAGAAAAGGTAAGAAAGACAGTAATGAAACTAATTGCTTCATTTATACTCAAATAAATGAGAAAAGCTTTATAAATGGAGATAAAGGATATATAGATAAGGATATATTTGATTTATCTAAAGAAGCGATATCTTTATGTGATGGTCAAATTTCAGAATTAGAAAAAATACAGTTAATTAATACCTATCTAACTATGGAAAAAATAAAGGATAGTAACTATATAAAAAAATATGTAAATACTTATGGTTCTATAAAAGATTTAACTCCATCAACTTTTGATGCTAATGAAGTTAAATTACGAAATATATTATCTAGAGATATAATTCCAAGTCCAATTTATAAGAAGTATCATGGAGAAATTAAAACATTAGAATCTGACTTAAAACAGAAATCATTAAATTCAAAAGAAAATAAAGCTAAAAAGGTTGAATTACAAAATAAATTAAAAAGATATATAGTATCAGTTCACCCCAATCATGTATCAAATTATTATAGAGAATTAAAAAATGGACGAGCTGATAAATTTGATAATGTAAGAGTAAGTGATTATGAATATATACCAGTTATAGATTGTGAATATAATGAATTAGGATATAGACAAAAGAATTTTAAGGATTCACAACCAAGAGATATAAATGATTTTATGCTTTAGAATAAATATAAGGTACAGGCAAAGAGGTGTATTAGGTGAAAAAGGAAATAACAGGGGTAATGGTATATTACTATCAAGTTTGTATGAGAAAACTATGGTACTTTTATAATGAAATACAAATGGAACAAGGTAATGAAAATGTAGAAATAGGTAAAGTTCTAGATGAAGAAACTTATAAAAGAGATAAAAACATATCAATATTGATAACATAATATTAATACATTAATATCATATGTAAATACTTTAATTTATACTAAAGTACTGAGTTCAATATATAACACACAATTAAATCCAACAGTAAGTTATTTACATGAGCCTGGTAGTAGAAGATTTTCACTTAGCTTAGATATAGCAGAGATATTTAAGCCAATTATAGGTGATAGATTAATATTTTCATTATTAAATAAAAAGCAGATAACAGAAAAAAGCTTCACAAAAGAGCTGAATTATTTGCATCTTACAAAGGAAGCATCTAAGACAATAATAGCTGAATTAGATAAAAGACTGCAAACAACAATAAAGCATAAGGAGTTAAATAAAAATGTTTCATATGAGTACTTGATGAGACTAGAGTGCTATAAGTTAATAAAGCACATTTTAGGAGAAAAAGAGTATGATTCATTTAAGATATGGTGGTAAGATATTGGAGGATATATTATGTATGTAGTTTTAGTTTATGATATAAAAAGTGATGAAGATGGTCAGAGGGTACTAAGTAAAATATTTAAAATATGTAAGAAATATCTAACTCATATTCAAAATTCTGTTTTTGAAGGAGAGTTATCAAATTCACAAATAATTAAGTTACAATATGAAGTAAATGGTATAATAAGAAAAGACAGAGATTCAATAATTCTTTTCAAGAGCAGAAATGAGAGATGGTTAGAAAAAGATATGTGGGGAGTTAAAGAAGATAAAACAAGTAATTTTATTTGATTGTCTACCTAATATAGTGATAAAATATAGGTATATAGACAATCTTAGTAATTGCAATGAGTTAACATAACATATACAATGATATTTTATGAATATATTTAATTTAAAATTGTAGTTTAAGTAAGGTAGACAAAATTATAGTGTAGGTATATTTAAATATGATAATTTGAATGCTTACGGATTTAAGTAGAACCATATTGGAATGTAAATTTTTGTCCTATAATTTCTTTTAATTCTACAACTTGATTTAAGTAGAACCATATTGGAATGTAAATAGAGCCTAATTGCTTGGAAGTCCTACACAATCTAAAATTTAAGTAGAACCATATTGGAATGTAAATAGGTCTAGAACGACATCTAAAAAGTTGCTTACGGATTTAAGTAGAACCATATTGGAATGTAAATGGTTTTGTAGCTTAGAATTGATTTGATTCGATTGTTAATTTAAGTAGAACAATATTGGAATGTAAATGTATAATTAACTATTTAGAATTAGCTTTGTTCCAAGATTTAAGTAGAACCATATTGGAATGTAAATGGTTTTATTTTAAAATATCATAAAAATTTTGGTTTATATTTAAGTAGAACCATATTGGAATGTAAATTTGGATATAAGATTACTCCAAGTCCACCACACTCATTATTTAAGTAGAACCATATTGGAATGTAAATTGAGTTCTTTCTGCTATTAATTTCCTTTCAAATTCTGATTTAAGTAGAACCATATTGGAATGTAAATATTAGCTACACCACTTACAGCTCCACTTACTCCACTATTTAAGTAGAACCATATTGGAATGTAAATATTATTTCAGCTCATAACTTCAGTCAAATAAAAGAAATTTAAGTAGAACCATATTGGAATGTAAATTTCTATTATGCTCATGTAATGCTAATTCATTAAATAATTTAAGTAGAACCATATTGGAATGTAAATTTGGAATAACATAGTTTGTTCTAATGCTTCACCTTTCATTTAAGTAGAACCATATTGGAATGTAAATCTCCTTTACTTGGTAATATAGTTTCCAAGCTATTTCTAATTTAAGTAGAACCATATTGGAATGTAAATCTATAGCTTGAAATCCTTGTGGATCTAATCCTAAATAATTTAAGTAGAACCATATTGGAATGTAAATCTAAAATCAAACGGTGTTTTGTTCTATGTGTTACATTTAAGTAGAACCATATTGGAATGTAAATCCTTTTTAAATTTATTTATTAATATTATTTTCCCCTATTTAAGTAGAACCATGTTGGAATGTAAATAAAATTAAAAAAGCTAACGAAGCTAAGTACCCTAGTATTTAAGTAGAACCATATTGGAATGTAAATATGATAAGCTTATAATTTAAACAATATTTCAAAAAGATTTAAAATAGATAGTTGAGTTTGAATATGTTATCAACTATTTTTAGAATTTAAAGACTTATCAAAAATATAACAGAAGGAAGCAGTAGCTTACCATTTCCTAGATGGTATAATAAAATATTATTCTATATCATAAAACTTAATACTTGTAATTAATTTAACGGTATTATATAATAATAAAAATACCTAGTGAGTGATAGGTATAATTAAAAGATATTATAGATAATACTCTTGATAACTTTAAGTTTTTCTATAGATTATTTTTTACAATGAAAATATCATATAATTTGGTGTCCAAAGTATAGAAAGCAAGTCTTAGTTGGGTATGTAGAGAAAATGTTTAAAAATAGTCTACCATACAAAGCAGAGGAACTTGGAGCAGAAATAATTGAAATGGAAACAGATGTAGACCATGTTCATTTATTAATATATTGTGACCTTCAATTTGGTATTCATAATGTAGTAAAAGGACTAAAAAGAAATGATTAAAACACATAGAGTAAAACTAACTCAATCTCAATTTGAGTTAGTAAGAGAAAAGCAAATAGAATGTGGCTAATTGTTGGAATGAAGTTGTGAGAATATCTAAAGCATACTACTTTGAGAATAAAAAATGGATAAGTAACTATGATATACGAAAGCTAAGTAAAGCTAGATATAACCTTCATATTGCTACTATACAAGCTATAAGTGATAAGTTTAGTGTTAATAGAAAAACAAGATAAGAACTAAAACAGATAACCAACTACAAAAAATATAAAGCAAAATAACAAGTTTGAGAAGTGAAATTAGTCAAAGAACATTTCACTTCTCAAACTTGTCCTAAGTGTTCAAAAAACACAAACCAATAGGTAGAACTCATAGTTGTACTTATGAATATTTCGTATAACCCTAATAATATGGCTTAGGGGTCTCTACCAAGAACCTATAATTCTTGATTACGAAGGAGTAGTATATATTTAATATATACCGCTTCTTTGTAATTAAGAATTTTTTTTTATAAAAAACGTAAAAATTTAAAAATAACTAATAAAATTTAAATAAAAGGGGAAAAAATATGCTAAAAAAATTACCGAAAATAGATTTACATTGTCATTTAGATGGAAGTGTTAGAGTTAGTACAATAATAGACATAGCAAAAAAAGAAAATATAAAAATACCTTCATTTGATATAGATAAAGTTAAAGATTTTATACAAGTACCAAAAGAGTGTACATCTCTTAATGAATATTTAAAAAGGTTTGAACTTCCGAATAATATAATGCAATCAAGTTATTCAATAGAAAGAATTACATTTGAATTATTAGAAGATGCAGCAAAAGAAAATATTAAATATATAGAGGTTAGATTTGCTCCACAACTACACATTAAAAAAGGACTTGATATAACTGATGTAATAAAAAGTGCATTAAAGGGAATAAAAAAAGCAGAAGATATATATGAAATAAAAGGAAATTTAATTTTAGGGTGTATGAGAACTATGAGTGAAGAAGATGGAATAGAGGTTGTTAATGCAGGATGTGAATTTTTAAATAAAGGTGTAGTAGCAATAGATTTATGTGGACCTGAAAATGAAGGTTTTGCTAATGAATTTAAACAAATCACAGATTTAGCAAGGGAATATGGATATAATATAACTATACATGCAGGAGAAGCTGCTAGTGCAAAAAATGTAATTGATTCAATACATATATTAGGTGCAAAGAGAATTGGTCATGGAGTAAAAATAAAAGATATGAAAGAAGCTTACGATTTAGTTAAAGAAAAAGATATTATACTTGAGATGTGTCCAACAAGTAATATACAAACAAAAGCCATAAAAAATATAAATGATTATCCTTTTTATCCTTTTTATAAAGACAATATAAAAGTAACTATAAATACAGATAACAGAACTGTATCAAATATTGATTTAAGTAATGAAATAGATATAATATTTAATAATTTAGATTTTGAAAAAGACTACAAGAATCTTTATTTATCTACTATAGAAGCTACTTTTGCAGATGAAAAAACTAAAGAATGGTTAAGAACTTTTATATAAATCTTTATAAAAAATACTGTAGTAATTAATAATTACTACAGTATAAAATATTATTTTAATCTTTCGGGTTCTTCATAATTTTCACCTTTAGTATCTACTTTTATAGACTCTATAACTATATCTTTTTCAGGTTTATCATTACTTCCAACTTTCGTATTGTTAAGTTCATTAATAATACTCATACCTTTTATAACTTTACCAAAGCTAGCATAATCATTATTTAAATTAGGAGCATCTTTAGTAACTATAAAGAATTGACTTCCAGCACTATCATTATCTTGACTTCTAGCCATAGATAAAATACCTTCACCATGTTTTAACCCATTTTTAAAATTATTATTTGTAAATTCACCTTTTATACTATATCCAGGACCACCCATTCCAGTTCCATCAGGACAACCACCTTGTAGTACAAAATCTTTTACTATCCTATGTAGAGTAAGTCCATCATAAAAACCATTATTTGCTAAATAAATAAAATTATTTACAGTATTTGGTGCAATATGAGGATATAGTTCAGCTTCAATATCTTCATAACCTAAAATAGAGATTGTGGCTACTGGAAGATTTTTAGGAGGAGTCCTAACTTCATCTATAATAGACTCTTTTGGAGAACATCCAATTAATGATAGTGTTGTTACAAGCAAAGTACTTAGTAATACTTTTTTAATTATTTTAGTCATATATTATACCATCCTTTTGCTAGTTTATGGACTAATTATATCATAAATATATTTTATAGATTAGAAGTAATTTAGTATAAATATATAAATTATATAGAATTATAAATTATATTAATATAAAATATATTATAAATGGATAAGTATTTTTACATCTAATATAGGAGGTGTTTTATTTGAAAAAGTACAAAAGTATTATATTTGATATAGATGGGACAATATTAAATACAGAAAAAATGAATTTGATTCCACTTATCAGATTAATAAAAGAAGAAAAAGATATTGAAATGAGTTATGAAGAGTTATTGTTTGCTCTAGCGCTACCAGGTAAAAAAACATTAGAAAAATTAGGGTTTAAAGATATAGAAACTTCTTATAATAAATGGGTTAAGTATGTAAATGAATATGAGGAAGGAGCTACATTGTTTGATAATATAGACTATGTAATAAAAAATATACATTCAAAAAACATAACTTGTGGAATTGTAAGTTCTAAAAATAAAGAACAGTATGAAATAGATTTTATACCAACAGGACTACATAAGTATATGAGTATAGTTATATTAGAAGATGATACTATAAATCATAAACCCCATCCAGAACCACTTCAAAAGGTAATAGATATATTAAATATTAAATCAGATGAAGCTATTTATATAGGAGACTCGTTGTCAGATTATGAATGTGCAAAATCATGTAATATGGACTTTGGTCTTGCCACTTGGGGAGCAAAAGACATTAAAAATATACATGCAGATGTAAATTTAGAAAATCCTAATGATTTATTAAATTTAATAATAGATTAATACATACTCTTTAGGGAATAAATAAAATATAAATTTATTAAGGTAGTTGACATTATGAATAAAGTAGCTACTTGATTCAGTAGATTTATACCAAAGTATAAAATGAATGAAGAAGGTTATGGAGAGTATATAGCTAAGATACTATAGATAATAAACTATAAATAATAAACTAGGGTGGATAAAAATGGTAAAAAAATATATAATGTCTCTAGATCAAGGAACAACTAGTTCAAGAGCTATATTATTTGATAAAGAAGGAAATATAGTTGCATCATCTCAAAAAGAGTTTACTCAATATTATCCAAAATCAGGATGGGTAGAACATAGTGCTATGGAAATATGGGGAAGTCAAAGTGGAGTAATGAGGGAAGTACTAGAAACAAACTCTATAAAACCAGAAGAAGTAGCTGCAATAGGTATAACAAATCAAAGAGAAACCACTATAGTTTGGGATAAAAATACAGGTAAACCAGTATACAATGCAATAGTTTGGCAGTGTAGAAGAACATCAGGAATATGTGATGAATTAAAAAACAAAGGATTTGCTTCTAAGATAAAAGAAAAAACAGGTCTTTTAATAGATGCATATTTTTCGGCGACTAAAATAAAATGGATATTAGATAATGTAAAAGGATCTAGGGAAAAAGCCGAAAATGGAGAATTATTATTCGGGACAGTAGATACATGGTTAATATGGAATTTGACTCGTGGAAAAGTTCATGTAACTGATTATTCAAATGCAGCAAGGACTATGCTTTACAATATAGGTGAATTAAAGTGGGATGATGAAATACTTAAGGCCCTTGACATACCAAAGTCAATGCTACCAGAAGTTAAGCCATCAAGTTATATTTATGGATATACTGATGAAGCGATGCTTGCAGGTGCACAAATACCTATATCAGGATGTGCAGGAGATCAACAATCAGCATTATTTGGTCAAACTTGTTTTGAAGAAGGTAGTGCTAAAAATACTTATGGTACAGGATGCTTTATGCTAATGAATACTGGTGAAAAGATAGTTGAATCTAAAAATGGATTATTAACTACTATAGCTTGGGGAGTAGATGGAAAAGTAAAATATGCTTTAGAAGGAAGTATATTTATAGCTGGAGCTGCTATTCAGTGGTTAAGAGATGAACTAAAAATATTATACAATGCTAAGCAAAGTGAATTTTATGCTAAATCAGTAGAAGATACTAATGGTGTATATGTGGTACCAGCATTTGCAGGGCTTGGTGCACCATATTGGGATATGTACGCTAGAGGAACAGTAATGGGTCTTACTCGTGGAGCTAATAGAGAACATTTAGTTCGTGCAACATTAGAATCTATAGCATATCAAGTCAAAGATATATTAGAGGCAATGCAAGAAGATTCAGGAATAGAACTTAAAGACCTTAAAGTAGATGGAGGAGCAAGTGCAAATGACTTTTTAATGCAATTCCAGTCTGATATATTAGATGTTAATATAAATAGACCAAAGGTTATTGAAACTACTGCACTAGGCGCTGCATATTTAGCAGGTCTTGCTATAGGATTCTATAAAAATAAGGAGGACATAAAAGATTCTTGGGTTATAGATAAAGAGTTTAATTCAGATATGAATGATAAAAAAAGAAGATTATTATATAGAGGATGGAAAAGAGCTGTTCAAAGATCTTTAGAATGGGCAAAAGAAGATGAAGAATTTGAAAAAGAACTATCAAGTCTAAAAGATTAAATTATTAAAAATAAATATTTAGACATTTATTAAGAGACTTTTCTACTAAGAGAAATGATTCTATACCAAAGGGAATGATTTTTAATATTATGAAAATATTAGATAATATTGTAATAGATTCACAAATTAATGTAGGAGATATTATAGTTAAAAACATATTAAATACAGGTGTAGATATAGTTAGTATAAAAAGTATGGATAGATTAATTTAAGGATTTTTTCAATATAATTGAACAAATCAAGCTTCAAATTAATATACAAATATAAAGATATGTATTTTTAGTATATTTTATTTGGAGGTAGTATTAAATGGAAACAAAAGTTATTAATTACTTCATTCCAGTTGAAATGCCAGAAAGTGAAGTTGATGGAATTGAAATAAGACCAAGAGAAATTCAAGCAATAATACTAAAAGATATAAAAAAGTTAAGTAATAAAAAATGTTGTGAAGAAATGAATATAACCTCTAAAGAATTTAATAATATAATAAATAATTGTAGAACTAAGATAGCAAATGCTTTGATATACGGCAATTCAATGAAAATTATAGAAGAAAATAAGATAAATCCAGAAGATATAATAACCACTCTTTGTAGTTTTAGATGTTCAATATGTGGAAAAATTTATACAATAAACTATGAAAAAGAAAAGATAGTTTGCCCATTATGTATTTCTACAAAGATAATGAGCAATGAAGAAGCTGGATTTTGTAAGAAAAAATAACAAAAAGAAGAAGGAATATTACTTATTCCTTCTTCTTTTTGTAAATATAGGGCTATTTTGTGAAGTATTAGGTCTTTTAGGTTTAGAATCTTTTTTTACTGAAGAGTTTTTTTTATCATCAGTTAAGTTATCACCTTTTTTACCATTTACAGTATCTAAGACTGCTTTTTTTATAATACTAGAATTACCAGATTTGTTTATAAATCCAATAGATTCTTCGGTAGCTATAGCTAGTTCATAATAATCAACTCCTCGTATTTCATCCTTGAAGTTAATATAAAAGCTGTATTTTCCACATTTACTGCATATTATTAAAGTTTCTTCATCAAGTGAGATACTTTTAAATAAACTTAAATCATCAAATTGTAATAAATCCATGAAATCACCTTTTTCTTTTAAATTTTATCTATTATTGTATAAAAATATTAATATTATTATACTACAAATAGTATAATTTAATAAATAATTTAAAATTAAATAATGTAAAATATAATTAGAACTTTTTAAATATATGATATAATTATCAAGATAAAAAATCATGTAGATATTAAATAGTCCATAAATAATAAAAAAGTTTGGTGAAAATTAATTGTGGGTAAAATATTGTATATATTTATTAAAATCTTGTGACTATTAAAATACAGATAAATAAGGAGACAACATGCAAAAAGTAGAATTATTAGCACCAGCAGGTGATTTAGAAAGATTAAAGATAGCAGTTACTTATGGAGCTGATGCAGTATATATAGGTGGAGAAATATTTGGAATGAGATCTGCTGCCAAAAATTTTACAAAAGAAGATATGGTAGAAGGTGTAAAATTTGCACATAAGCATGGAAAGCAAGTTTTTGTTACTATGAATATAATACCAAGAAATGATGAATTCCTTCAAATTGAAAAATACCTATTAGAACTTGAAGAAGTGGGAGTAGATGCAGTTATAGTTAGTGATCCAGGTGTATTTTCTATGGTTAAGCATATATTACCAAATATGGAAATACATATAAGTACTCAAGCTAGTACAACAAACTCTAGTTCTGCAAATTTTTGGTATAATCAAGGTGCTAAAAGAGTAGTTATGGCAAGAGAGTTATCTTTTAAAGAAATAAAGGAATTAAGAGATAATACACCATCAGATATGGATATAGAAGCATTTGTACATGGAGCTATGTGCATGTCATATTCAGGAAAATGTGTAATCAGTAATTATACAACTGGAAGGGATGCAAATAGAGGTTCATGTGCACAATCTTGTAGATGGAAATATACATTAGTAGAAGAAAAAATGCCTGGAGAATATAAACCAGTAGTCGAAGGTATAGATCCAGAGTTTTTCTTTAATTCAAAAGATTTATGTATGATAGAGTATATACCTGAGATATTTAAAAGTGGTATAACTAGTCTTAAAATAGAAGGAAGAATGAAAACTTCTTATTATGTAGCAACAACAGTTAGAGCTTATAGAATGGCAATAGATGCATACTATGCAGATTCAGAAAACTGGAAGTTTAATCCAATGTGGTTAGATGAATTAAAAAAAGGAAGTCATAGAGATTATAGTACAGGATTTTACTTAGATAGACCAGACTCTACTGCTCATAATTACAAATCAGCTTCATATATAAGAAACTATGATTTTATCGGAATAGTTAAAGAGTATGACGAAGAAAATGGACTTTATATTGTAGAACAAAGAAATAAAATGTATGTTGGTGATAAGATAGAAATAATAGGTCCACATAAAGAAACTATGTTTTCTACAATTGAGGAAATGTATGATGAAAAAGGTGAAGCAATAGAATCAGCTCCTCGTGCAAAACAAATAGTTAAGATGAAATTAGATATAAAACTTGAAAAAGATTATATACTAAGAAAACCGATTGTAACTATTAATGTATTATAAAATATAAAAAAGAGTATCCTAAAAAGTCATCAAAGTTTTATCAATAAAAATAATACCAATGACTATAGTAATAATCATTGGTATTATTTTTATATAGTATTAAATTAAGGAATACTTATTTCTATTACTTCATCATCGAGATATTTTTCACTACCATCAATATAAACAACAGGTGTTATTAATATTTTATCTTCTGTTCCTTTAAGTTCAAAATCACCGTAAACGGTATTTTCAGTATCTGAAATACCACCATTATAATTCGTTAAATCCTTACCTTTTTCATCTGTTGCTGACAAGAAGAAGTATGTATTATCTGAAACATCCCCTTCTATATTCATCTTTATCTTTGCAGATACAGGAGATATTCTTATCTCATCAATATTTAATCTATTCTTTACATTTCCTTCGCTTATATCAACAACTTTGTTAATCTCAATAATCTTCATATCATTAGATATATTAGAACTATTTAAAATAGTATTAAATTCCCATGTCCCAAATTCTTTACTTAACCATCTGCCTGGCTCTGTTTTAGATGCACCTATGTCAAAATCTTTAAATTTGATATTTATATCATAATCTTTATTTTCATCTAAGTTATTTAGTATTTCAAAGTCAGTATCAACAATACCATCGTCATCTGTGTCAATTTTAGTTAAATTAACAATGTATAAGATTTCTTTTTTATTCTCACCTTTTACATTCCTTTGCTTTATTGCTCCACCTTGTCCAGGGAAAGACATATCACCGATTGTAATGAGTGGTAAATCTGGAGCAAAATTCTTTTTATTAAATTCATTTTTCTCTAAATTAAAATTACTATAATCAATCCCCAAACTTACAATTAATTGCATATCATCAAGCATTACATCACCTAAGTTTAGTATTAATCCGTCTTGTTCTAGTGATTGTTTTCCTTCAAACTTATATTTATCAAACTCTCCATAATCTTTATTTAAAAAATATTCAATATGATTTACTAATCTGTTTATATATGCCCATGTTCTATTATTTGTAAGAGCTACAGAAGCTAAAACAAGTGTAGCCGATACACTCGCTACTATCAATTTTTTGTTGACTTGTTTTCTAAATTTTATCTTTGACTTCATTAATTTTTTCATTTTATCATTATCTGTTTTTACTTCACTATACATATCAAATTGTATTTTTTCATTATTTAATACTTTGTATTTATCTATCATACTATTTATCTCCCTCTTTTAATAAAGATTTTCTTATCTTCGATTTCCCCCTAGATAATTTACTATGTACGCTAGAAATAGCTAATTTATTAGTATGTGCTATATCTACTATACTTTCATCTTCTAGATAATATCGCCTAAATATTTCTTCATCATCTTTAGATAAGAAGTTTAATGTCTCATTTAATTCTTCTTGTATTTCAATATTCAATAAATTTTTATCTATATATGGTGTTTCTTCATCCAATATAGACGATTCTATCTTATTTAGATATTTTCTTTTATAATCAATTGCTTTATATTTAGCTATTGCACATATCCAGTTTTTAAAAGAGTTTTTATCCTTTTGAAACCCATCGATGTTGTCCCATATCGATAGTAACGTATCACTAACACATTCTTCTTCATAATTAGCAATTGAACCTAAATGATACCTAACTACAGAAGTAATAAGACCATTGTATCGGTCTATTAAAATTTCCATTCCTTTTTCATTTTTCTTTTTTATGTACTTAATCATTAATTTATCTTGCAAGTTACTTCCTCCTCACTGTAAAAGCTTTTACACTAGTTAATTCGTAAATTTATATCAAAAACTTGCACATTTAAATAATTTTTTATTTTATCGCTCAATTGTGCCATAATCCCAATATTAACACTACATAAAATACTCTAGTAAAATCAGTATGTTCAGTGGTGTCAGAAACTGATGACTTATACATTTTATCACAATTGGTTTTAAATTAAATTATTTATGGATATACAAGTGTAAGTACAAAGACCCAAGAGGATAATACGAGTTTAAAAAATCAAGTAGATACTCTACTTGAAAATGGATGCACTAAAATATATAAAGAAGTATACACAGGTGCAACTATGAATCGACCTGAGTTCAGTAAATTACTTAAAGAGCTGAATAAAGGAGATACTATAATGGTAACAAAATTAGATAGATTTACATTATAAATATTTTAAGAAAAATAGCTATAATTTATTCTTTTATATAATAAATTATATAAAAGAATAAATTATTTACAGTAGTTCTATAATTATTATATTTATGATAAGGGGATAAAATATGATATTTCCAAAAGGGTTAAAAACAGGAGATACAATAGGTATAATTTCACCATCAAGCCAATTTACAGAGTACAGTTTAGATGAAATTAAAACTGGATTTAATGATTTAGGATATAAAGTTAAATTTGGTAAAAGTGTAGATAAAGTATATAAAGGATATTTATCTGGAGAGGATACTATAAGGGCAAAAGATATAGAAGATATGTTTTTAGATAATGATATAACTGGAATTATATGCATGAGAGGTGGGTATGGTACACCTAGAATTTTAGAAATGATAGACTATAATATTATAAAATCCAATCCAAAGTTTTTTATAGGCTTTTCTGATATAACAGCACTTCATATAGCATTTAATCAAAAGGCTAATTTATCAACAGTACATGGTATTATGGGAGGATCTATTTTAAAGTGGGATGCATTTACATATAAATCATTAATAGACACTTTAAATTTAAAAGAAAAATTAATAATATCTAATCCTAGAAATGAAAAAATTGTTACTATTAAACCAGGCTATTGTGAGGGTAAAGTAATAGGCGGAAATTTATCTTTAATAGTATCAACAATTGGAAGTGAATATGAAATAGATACAAATGGAAAAATACTTTTTATAGAAGAAATAGGAGAACCAGTATACAAAATTGACAGAATGCTAACTCAGTTAGGTATGTCTGGTAAATTTAGTAATTGTAAAGGAATAATATTTGGGGATTTTAGTGATTGTAACAACATAGATGAAAATGAATTTAGAATAGAAGAATTATTAAAGGATAGGGTATTGAAATATAATAAACCATGTATATATAATTTAAAATCAGGTCATTGTATGCCTATGATTTCATTACCATTTGGAATTGATTGTAAATTAGATGCAACTAATCAAACTATAGAGTTTTTTAAAAATTCATAAGAAAAAGTTTATTTCAATAAAAAATCATACAAGATTATGCAACAATAAACGACAAATAAAAAATATCAAAAAAAAAATTAAATACAAATAAAATGACTAAAAATAGCTCAAAAGAGAAAAAATAAAGGTCGAATTATATACTTTTGTAGATATCTACTTTGTATAGAAGGTTACTATACTAAATTATATGAAGGACATACAAAAGAATAGATTGAATTATTATAGTATATTTTATATTTTAAGTAAGGGGATAAATAACATGAGATTGAGTAAGAGAGTAGTTAGCTTAATATGTTTATCGTCTATGATGTTGGGATTTGGTGCATCATCAGGAAGTAACATAGAAGATAATTTTAATTTAAGCTCAATAAACGTGATTAATAAGGAAGTAGATACAGTTGTAGAATCAATTACATATGAAAATTTAGAGGAAAGTAAAAAAAATCGAGAATTAAAAAAAATGGATATCGTACAATTAGAGGAAATAAGAAAAGAAAAAATTACATACCTGAGGGAAGATATTACAATACCTAGCGGAATAACAGAGCAGGAGCTAAGAAATGTACTATTAACACATAAAGGCTCAGATACAATGGCCCATTTATCAGAAGCTTTAGTAGATGCAGAAAATAAATATGGAGTCAATGCTTTTGCGATGGCTGCTATAGTTGCTCTTGAAAGTGGATTTGCAACTTCAAGGAGAGCAGTAGAAGATAACAATTTAACAGGATATGAAGTTTATAGTGATAATTCGGAGGGAAGATTATTTGTTAGTCAATATGATTCAATAGTACATACAGCAAGGCATTTATCTGAAAATTACCTTACAAAAGGAGCAATTTATTACAATGGTGTGTCCGTAGATTCTGTACAAATAAAATATTGTCCAGATGAAGGTAAAGGTAAAAATTGGGATGGAAAGGTAGATAGCTTAGCTAAAGATTTTCTTCAAACTTATAAAAAATTATACTTATAATAAAAATCTAGGACAAATCATCCTAGATTTTTATTATAAACTTTGTTATTAAATAACAAATCCACCATTTGGACTAATTACCTGTCCTGTTATAAAATCCGATTTTTTACTTGCTAAGAAAAGTGCTAAATGTGCAATATCTTCAGGTGTGCCAAGTCTCATTAAAGGTGTTTCATCTTTTAAAGTATTTAAAGTATCATCACTTATATTATTTAGCATATCAGTTTTTATAATACCTGGTGCTATGCAATTAACTTGTATATTTGATGGTCCAAGTTCTTTAGCTAGAGCTTTTGTCATACCTATTATAGCAGCTTTCGATGTTGAATAATGAACTTCACAAGAACCACCGACCATTCCCCATATTGAAGAAATATTTATTATTTTTCCACTCATTTCAGGAATCATATATTGAAGTGCTTTTTGAGTACAATAAAAAACTCCGTTTAAATTAATATCCATCATTTCAGACCAATCTTCATAAGTTATATCAGTAAATAGTTTATCTTTACTTATTCCTGCATTATTAACTAAAACATCAAGTTGACCAAATTCACCAATACAATAGTTTATAAGTAAATTCACTTCATGTTGTTTAGAAATATCAGCCTTAAATAATTTAATAGAAAAGCCTTTATCTTTTAGATTATTATAAAGTTCATTAGCTTCATTTTCTGATTTATTATAATTTATTACCACATTGTATCCAGCTTCAGCAAATAATATTGCAGTAGCACGACCAATACCACGAGAAGATCCTGTAATTATAGCAGTTTTTTTATTCATAGTTGTATCCTTTCACTTAATATATATTAATATTATACATATAACAGATTATAAAATAGTATTTTAAATTTGTAAAATATATATGATAAATTAACAATATAGAAATACTTGAATATTTTCAATAAGAGTACTACTTTTGGACATTTTGGATCAGCTGAAAATAAACTACATGAGTTTTCAATAGATTATATATGTTCTCATAATCACTAAAATTTAATAACTTAATATGAATTTATAAAATCTTTTAAACAATTAGTTTATTTATTGTGCATATATTTATTAAAAATACCACAAACTTTAAATATATTAATATGTGGAGGTATTTTAATGAAGATTGAAATATTTGAAGAAAAGAATAGTTCTTCTTTAGAAGTAATTAAACCTGATATAGATGAATATCTAGTAAGAATTTGTGAAGATATACAAATATTAAAGCAAGAATTCCCTAAACTATATTTTCGACAATATCAACTCGATAATAATCTAATTGAATTTAAAGAAAATAAAGAAGTTGAAAAACTTTTAAAATCTAATGGAAACAAGGTATTACCGATAACTACAATAGAGGATAAAATTATAAAAAGTGGAAACTATCCAACTATAGAAGAATTAAGAAAATACTTAAAAAATTCATAGAGTATACAAAAAGAATATAGAATCTATATTCTTTTTGTATACTCTATGAAGGATTATATATTAATATGCTATAATTAAACTAAAGAATTGGAAAATAGAATTTAATTGTATAATTTATAGTTGTATTTATAGGGGGAAAACTTTATGCAAATATATTTAGATAATGCTTCTACATCTATGAAAAAACCTGGAATTGTAGCGAAGTCAATGTATGATTTTATGATAAATAATGGGACTACTTCAGGTAGAGGGTCTTATACAAAAGCAATGCAGTCTGATAAACTTGTATATGAATCAAGAAAACTTATATCATCTTTATTTAATTTTGATAATCCTAAAAATGTAATATTTACATCTAATATTACAGAATCATTAAACATTGCTATAAACGGAATTTTAGAAAAAGGAGACCATGTTGTAACAAGTTCTATAGAACATAATGCAGTATGGCGATGCTTAAAGACTTTAGAACTTACAAAAGGAATAAGTATAAGTAAAGTTAAAGCAAGTAAAGAGGGATTTACTAATCCAGAGGATGTAGAAAAGGCTATAAATTCTAATACAAAATTAATAATTTTTAATCATGCATCTAATGTTTTAGGAACTATTCAACCAATAAAAGAAATAGGAAAAATAGCCAATGATTATAAGATACCATTTTTAGTAGATTCAGCTCAAACAGCAGGTGCTTATCCAATCGATATTAAAAATGATAATATAGACCTACTAGCATTTACAGGACATAAATCTTTGCTTGGACCTATGGGTACTGGTGGATTAGTTATAAATTGGGACGGTAATATAAATCCTTTAAAGTCTGGTGGAACAGGCGGAGATTCTGTATATGAATATCAACCTAATTATTACCCTAATAAACTAGAAACAGGAACTTTAAATGTTGCTGGAATAATTGGTCTTGGAGAAGCTGTAAAATTTATTAATAAAGAAAGTATAGATAAAATATACAGTAAAGAGAAAAAAATTATAAAGTATACACTAGAAAAGCTAGAAGATTTGGAAGATATAGAAATTTATGGTCCTAAAGATAGTGATAAAATTATGGGAGTAATATCTTTTAATACAAAAAATAAATCACCAGAAGAATTAGCATATGAATTAGACACTAAATATAATATTATGGTAAGAGCAGGTCTACATTGTTCACCAAATGCTCATGAGTTAATTAATACAAAATCTAGAGGTGCGGTTAGAATAGGAATTGGATATTTTAATGATAAAGAAGATATAGATACACTTATAAAGGCATTAAAAGAGATTATTAAAGGTTAAATTGGAGGATATACATATGTATTTAGAATCAATAGATTTAAGATTTATACAACCTTGTACTACGCATACATCTAGAATTAGAATAAAGGCCGATTTATCAAAGGATATTTCTGAATTACTTCCATATATAAATTCTTATATTAAATCATGTATCTATAATAATAAGGCTAAAAATATAACATTTACTCATGATGGAAAAATAATAACTATATTCAAAGATAGTATAACTATAACTAAATTAGTAAATGAAACAGATGCATATGAATGTATGGACTATATAAGGGATATGATTAATCATGTAAATAATAACAAAGAAAATTTAAATCCGTCATATGAAGCGAATAAACTTCCAAGCCCAATAGAACTTTATAAGTTATTGCCAAAGTTAAATTGTAAAAAGTGTGGGGAAGCTACATGTATGTCCTTTGCAAGTAAACTACTAAATGGTCAAAGTAATATAAAAAAATGTATACCTATACGTGAAAGCTATAATACATCAAATTTAGAAAAATTAGAAGATATTATTTTAATGATCGGATATGAAATATAGATATATAATAAAGTCTAGGAAAATATCCTAGGCTTTATTTTGTATTTTAAACTATTCTTATAATAGCAAGCACTATAAGAATAGCACCAGACAACCAAGATAAGTTTATATTAATTTTTTGTGCGAATTTTCTACCTAAGTACCCACCAATTAACAAAGCAAATAAACCTATGAGTAAAGATAAAATTATTACTTCAAGATAACGAACACTACCAAGGCTACTACCAAATCCAACGGCAAGGCTATCTAGAGATAATGCAACGGCTAAATAAAAAGCTTCTTTATAATTAAGTGTTTTAGATTTATCATAATCTGCTTTTATTTCATTAGCATAAATTTCAAGTACAAATTTAAAGTCAAATACTTTAAAAGTTAATGGTACTCCAATATCTGAATATTTTTGAATATATTTTTTAAAAAAAGATTCAAATAATCGGTAAATACCAAGAATAAATAAAAGACAAAAACTTATTATAGTTGCTATATTTAGGTTTAAAAAATCTTTAAATACAGACCCTAAAAACAAAGAAAATGCTAAAAATAAAGAACATACACAATTTATTATTATAGCTGAAGAAAAAGGTATCTTTATTTTGTCTGTGCCATAAGCGATACTTGCTACAAAAGTATCTATACATAATGAACATACTAAAAGTAAAGATTCTAACATTCAGACACCCCCTATATTGTCATAACTATTATTATATTATTAGAATAAATATAATTAGTTCCTTAATAAAGGTAAATTATTATTAGTGTACATAAAGAAATCCGTAAGCTATTAATTTAATAGCTTACGGATTTCTTTATGTACACTAATCCTTAGTCTTTTTTAGGTCTTAAGTCTGATTGACTTAAGTGTTTTCTTATAATATAAGAATTACCGTCTTTTTTAAATTCAGCTTCATATGAGTATCCATATTTTTCTATTTCATAAAAATCAAGTATTTTAACAGCGTCTCCAGCTCTTAAAGATATATTTTTAGTATAAGTATCACTACCATCAACATGAACCTTTATTCTTCTATCTTTAGCAAGATATGCCATATCGTTTATCTCAAATTCTCTTTTTATCATATTATCTCCTTGAGTAGCTATATTTAATAATTTATTATATTTAAACATTATACACGCTGTATAGTTTAAAAGCTAGTTTATATTATTATCACTTTGAATATAGTATAAACTATAAAAATATCTGATGGTATTTTTATATAATAATTAAATAGTTATTATTCTTTTAAAAATTTTCATTTATATTTAAATACATAGTCATAGAGTAGTTTCATAATTATTACATCCTAATCATATAAGTATATTAGAAGCTATTATAAATATTCTAATAGTAGATATTTTATATTATTATTATCATAGCTTCTTAGAGTAATAATAAGGGGGGACTACTTTGAAAAGAAATTATATTTGCATTTTAACACTAATTATAATCTGTATTTTTTCTGTAAATGTGTATGCACAATCAAAAGATAATATATCAAATCTATTTTTATTTAGTAATAAAGTAAGTAGTAATGAAGATATTTCTGGAGATATTTATGCATTTGCAAAAGAAATATCGATAGACAATAGTAATGTAGGTGGAGATGTAATATCGGCAGGTCAAGATATATCTGTAAATTCAAAAAAGATAAAGGGAGATATTAGAGTAGCAGGTCAAAATGTTAATATAACTAAATATACAAACTGTAATTCTATATATTCAGTTTCTCAAGACTTAAATTTTGAAGGAAGTACAAAAAACCTTTATGCAAAAGCAGAAAATATAGTTATAAAAGGGACTGTGAATGGGACTTTTGATGTTGAATGTGAAAATTTAACTATAAGTGAGGATGCAAACTTATTAGGTGATATTAATATTAAATCTCCTAATGAAGCTAGTATATATGGAAATCATAATTTGGAAAATATGAATTATGAAAAAGTGATTCTTAATGAAAATAGTAATTTATTTAGAATTATACCTATATTAACAAGTTTTACAAGTGCAATACTTATAGGAATATTAATCTTTACTTCATTTAAAAATTATTTTAATAATTGCAATAAAATAGCATCATTAAATATTGGGAGATATATATTATTTGGATTATGTGTATTTATACTATTTCCTGTATTATTTTTATTATTATGTATAAGTATTATAGGGATACCAGTAGCCATAATATTATTACTTATATATATTGTAATGCTCTATTTATCACATATAGTTGTAGGAATAGTAATTGGTAAATTTATACTGAAAGGATACAATCCATATATACAACTTATAGCAGGAATATTTATAATTAAAGTTTTGATGTATATACCTTTTATAGGATTTATGTTTGGATTATGCTCTATATTGTTTACCTTAGGTTTAATAGCTTTAAAATTATTATCAATATTTAAATAAAATACATACTTGGTACTTATTTATAAAGAATACTATATTCATTTTATATTTTAAAATATATATTAGAAAAAGAAAAAAAATCATATAATATATATGATATGACAATATATTTCTAAAGATATAGTTTAAAATATGGAGGGCTTTTTATGGATGTAGAAAAAATGACTGTAAGGGTACAAAAGAGTTTGAATGATGCATACAGTGAAGCTGTAAAAAATCACAATCAACAAGTAGATGTAATTCACCTTTTTAGTTCTCTTATAAATCAAGAAGATGGATTAATACCTAATATAATAGAAAAAATGAATATATCTATTGAATCATTAAAATCAAGTATAGCGTTAGAACTAAGTAAGTTGCCACAAATTCATGGAGAAGGAATAAATTCTCAAGGTGTTGTAGCTACTAGAAGAATAAATGAATTATTAATTAAAGCAGAATACATTTCAAAGGAATTTAAGGATATTTATATAAGTGTAGAACATGTTATGCTTGCAATTATAGAAATGGAGTCTCAGAGTGTTGTTGGCAAAATTTTAAAAAAATTTAGTATAAATAAAAATAGCTTTTTAAAAGTGCTCTCTCAAGTTCGTGGAAGTCAGAGGGTTGAAACTCAAGATCCTGAGGGTACATATGAAGCACTAGCTCGTTATGGTACTAACTTAGTCGAACTTGCTAAAAAACACAAATTAGACCCAGTAATAGGTCGTGATGAAGAAATAAGAAGAGTAATAAGGATATTATCAAGAAGAACTAAAAATAATCCAGTACTTATAGGAGAACCAGGTGTTGGTAAAACAGCAATAGTAGAAGGTTTAGCTGAAAGGATAGTTAGAGGAGATGTACCAGAAGGTATTAAAGATAAAATAGTTTTCTCTCTAGATATGGGTTCTCTAATTGCCGGTGCAAAGTATAGAGGAGAATTTGAAGAAAGACTAAAAGCAGTACTTAAAGAAGTACAAAGTTCAGATGGAAAAATAATATTATTTATAGATGAGATACACACTATAGTCGGAGCGGGTAAAACTGAGGGAGCTATGGATGCTGGAAACTTAATTAAACCAATGTTAGCTCGTGGGGAATTAAATTGTATAGGAGCAACTACTTTTGATGAATACAGACAATATATAGAAAAAGATAAAGCATTGGAAAGACGCTTTCAACCAGTAATTGCACAAGAACCTACTGTATCAGATACAATATCTATACTTCGTGGACTTAAAGAGAGATTTGAGATTCATCATGGTGTAAGAATACATGATAGTGCAATAGTTGCAGCAGCAAAATTATCAGATAGATATATACAAGATAGATTTTTACCGGATAAAGCAATAGACTTAATTGATGAAGCTGGAGCAATGATTAGAAGTGAAATTGATTCATTACCTACAGAATTAGATATAGTTAGAAGAAAGTTATTTACACTTGAAACAGAAAGAGAAGCTTTACTTAAAGAAAATGATGAAAAAAGCAAAGTAAGATTAGATATTATAATAAAGGAAATATCAGAACTTAAATCTAAAAATGATGAAATGAGTGCTAAGTATGAAAAAGAGAAGAATAAGATATTAGAAACAAGAAATTTAAAATCTCAACTTGATGAGGCCAAAGGTAGTGTTGAAAAATATGAAAGAGAGTATGATTTTAATAAAGCAGCTGAATTAAAATACGGAATAATACCAAAGTTAGAAGCAAAAATAAAAGAACACGAAGAAAAAATGCAAAGTAGTTATGAAGATGCTCTTTTAAAAGAAGAGGTAACTGAAAATGAAATATCTGAAATCGTATCAAAATGGACTAAGATACCAGTTACTAAACTTGTAGAGGGAGAACGTGAAAAGTTACTTAAATTAGAATCAGAACTCAAAAAAAGAGTAATTGGTCAAGGTGAAGCTGTTATAGCAGTATCAAATGCAGTAATACGTGCTCGTGCAGGTCTTAAGGATGAGAAAAAGCCAATAGGTTCATTTATATTCCTTGGTCCTACTGGTGTTGGTAAAACAGAACTTGCAAAAACTTTAGCTCGTAACTTATTTGACAGTGAAGATAATATTATAAGGATAGATATGTCTGAATATATGGAAAAACATGCTGTATCTAGACTTATAGGTCCTCCTCCTGGATATGTAGGATATGAAGAAGGTGGTCAACTTACAGAAGTGGTTAGAAGAAATCCATATTCAGTAATACTATTTGATGAAATAGAGAAAGCACATGAAGATGTATTTAA
>JAVXLU010000005.1:31342-42841 GCA_036646635.1 Romboutsia sp. | reverse complement strand
AGAACTTAGAGTTGTAGATAGATGGTATCCATCTTCAAAGACTTGTAGTAACTGTTGAATGCTAAAAAATATAAGATAGCTTAAAATCAAGAGTACTTATATGTGTACGGAGGGCTAACTTCGGAATTTAAATCTGTGGAGAACTATACCAAATCGTAGTAGCTAAGGCAAGACGAGGTTCTGTGAAACAGAAATAATCTCAATATGGATACATATGACCATATTTTGAGTAGCAGCAGTCTATAATGAAATTATTTATGGAAAAAACAAATATACAAAAATTTAAAACTGTAAAAGATTTTGCACAAGAATTCCAAATTGGAGAAGATGATTTTATTCTTATAAGTAAAAGTCTTTATGAGAACTATTTTAAATTATTAAATTTAAATGCTACTGTAATATACAAAAGTAAATATGGCAATACTGAACCTACCGATATAATGATGGATGCTCTATTAGAAGACTTCCATAAAAGTAACTGTAGTAGAATTATTGCAATTGGTGGTGGTTCTGTAATTGATATGGCAAAAATTCTTGTACTAAAAAATGGAAAGAATACTTGTGATATTTTCGAAAAAAAAATTCCTCTAGAAAAAGTAAGACAATTGATTGCTGTACCTACTACCTGTGGAGCAGGATCTGAAGTATCAAATATAAGTGTTACAGAGATAACAAAATTAAATACAAAGTTAGGATTAGCTATTGATGAGCTATATCCCGACTATGCAATACTTATTCCAGAACTATTAACTGAACTTCCTTACAAATTTTTTGCTACAAGCGCAATTGATGCACTTATTCATTCAGTAGAATCTTATATGTCACCAAATGCAAATATTTATACAGAAATATTTAGTAAACAAGCAATCGAGATGATTTTAAAAGGATTCCAAATAATTGCAAAGGAAGGTGAAAATGCAAGATTTTCAATACTTGATGATTTCCTTACAGCAAGTAATTTAGCTGGAATAGCTTTTGGAAATGCAGGGAATGGAGCCGTACATGCTATGTCTTATCCTTTAAGTGGACGTTATCATGTTCCTCATGGTGAAGCAAATTATCAATTCTTTGTAGCTGTTTTTAAAGAGTATACTATGAAAAATCCAACTGGTAAAATCCATACTTTAAATAAATTTTTAAGTAATTTATTAGTTTGTGATATTAATGATGTCTATATAAAATTAGAAGAACTGCTAAATACGATTATTGTAAGAAAAAATCTCAACGAATATGGTATGAAAGAAAATGAGATAGAAAATTTTGTAATAAGTATTATTGAAAATCAACAAAGATTACTTAAACAAGGTTATGTAAACTTTTCTAAAGAGGAACTTATTGATATTTATAAAAGATTATTTTAAATAATTACAAAGTAAAAAAGATATATATACAATTTAAAATATAAATTGTATATATATCTTTTTATTTAAACATAAAGCTACCATTTTCCAGTTTGTAAAAACTCTTTAGCTCTGTTATCTGCTTTTTCTACTATATTTTTATTGTATCCCATAAAATCTAGTAATTTTATAGCATTTCTAGTTTGTGTTCTTCCCCTATGAAGTTTATAATCAAATTTTATATCTTTATTAGTTATAGTTTCTTCAAAATGATAATTATCAAATTTAACTTCTAATAAGTGTGTTAATTCTATATCATGAGTAGCAGCAAAGCAGATAGTATTATTTCCTTCTAGATGGGAAAGTATCTCACAAGATGATGCTATACGCTCTACTGTATTGGTCCCTCTTAGTATCTCATCTACAAAACATAAGCACGCTATATCTTTATTAGAATTATCTATTATTCTTTTTAAAGATTTTATCTCAACTATATAATAACTTTCACTACTAAATATATCATCTTTTAATGCCATAGAAGTATATATATTAAAGTATGAAGACTTATAATCCCTAGAACAAACAGTATAAATAGTTTGTGCTAGTATTGCATTTATAGCAACAGTCTTTATAAAGGTTGATTTACCTGATGCATTAGAACCAGTTAATAATACGCTATTATTAAAACTACCACTATTTGAAACAGGATTATTGATAAGTGGGTGATATATATCTATAAATTCTAGATTATTTTCACTTTTAAAATCACTTTTTATTAAATTAGGCTTAGAATAATAATCTAAGCTATCTCTAAAAGATGCTATCCCTATTAAAGAATCAATACTTCCTACATAATCATATATTACTTTGAAATCTTTAGCTTTTTTTATAATAGTTTTCTTAACTTTTTCATAATTTCTAAGATCTTTTAAAGACATCATATTAATATATTCACCAATTATATTCATATCAGTATTAACCATATTAGATCCACCATCTAGTGACTTATTTTTAATATGCTTAACATTTTCTAGCGACTTCGATATATCCTTTAAATTTTCATTAACTTCGTCTATATCTAAAGCTATAATTTTTTTTGCCGTATTTACTGTCGATATTATATAAGTAAATCCATCAACATTATAATTGTATTTTTTCCCATTATAACTTGTCCACATATTAATTCCAATAATTGCTATAAATAAAATTATAAAGTATATATTAAAAAACGATAATATTAAACTTATAATAGGTAATTTTGATAATATATTATATTTAAGCGATCTATCTTTACTATTATCAACACTATTAAATAAGCAATTTGTTGAATATAATTCCTTACTTTCGCCTAATTTTCCTAATATATATTGAACTTCTTTTCTTCTTTTTTCATTTTTTCTAAAATATTCTATAACATTATCTCTTTTTATTAAATCATCTTTATTATATAGTGGATCTCTAAGCATAGTATACAATACATCACGACCTGCACTACTCTGTGTGTTGTTTATAGTTTTATATACATCATCCATATTTAAGTCATTCCAAGTTATATTATCTATAAAATTTTTTAGTTTTTGATTTTCAAAGTAGCTCGATACACCTTCCATTTTATATCTAGCATCTTCTATATCTAATTTTGTTCCGTATTTATTATTTATATTTTGCTTTATATATTTCATTTTACTCATATATTCATATATTGAAAATAATACCCCAAGTAAAAATATAAAACCCATTCCTAATAAAAAATTAATTATATCTCTCATTTTTTTCCTCTATTCTATCAATTCCACTACTATTATCATTTATTTATTTTATTTTCTTCTGATAAAACTATTAATTCTTTTATAATTCCTTTAAACTCTTCATTACCTTCTAGTTCTTTAAATTCTTCTTGTAAATAAGTTATAATAGTTTTATAATACTCCATCTTTATACTATCTTGTTGATTGTCTAATTTGTCAAAGCACCATACTTGTTTTATAACTATACCTTCATTCATATTTCTTTTTCTTATAAATACCATCATTTTCTTTATAAATTCTAAGCTTTCTTCTAATTTTCCTTGCTTTAAATATACATGAGCTATATTTAAATATAATGAATGATTAATACTATTCTCACAAACATTACTTATAATATCTAAAGCTAAGTTGTAGTATCTAATTGCTTTATCAAAATCTATATCTTCTTCTTTCATATCTTCTTTATAATTATAATAAGCTATTGCTAATCCCATACAGGAACTAATAGCCTCACCTAAAGACTTAGCTAAATTTTCTTGTGTTAACTTTATTGACCTTTCTATCTTTCCTTGTTGCATATATATAATAGGTAGCATAATATTTGGATTAACCGAGGGATTGTATATCTTTTTTATAGCTTCTTCAGATTTATCTAATCTATCTATAATCATATACTGACTACTAAGTTGTACTAGTGCTGTTTCTTTAGTCTCCATATCTTTTGAATTTTCGGATATTTCTTCTAAAATCTCTATTGATCTATTTATTACCTCATCTTTTTTGTTACTATCTTTTATACTGAAATAAGATAATGTATATACTGAAATTAACTGAATCTTTAATTTATAATTAGATGAATAGTTTTTTATATATTTTTCACATAATTCAATTGCTTCTTCTATTAATTCCTTTGATATTAATACTTCACACTCCTTTATAATTTTTACGATTTCTTCTTTACTTAATTCATTTTTATAGTTTAATAATTCATCTATTGTAACTTCAAAGTAATTTGCAAGTATTGGTAATATAGTTATATCAGGATAACTTATACCTTTTTCCCATTTAGATACTGCTGGAGTTGATACCCCCATAAAGTTTGCTAGTTGTTCTTGTGTAATACTTTTACTTCTTCTTAGCGTTTTAATCACTTCACCAATTCTTAGTTTATCCATTATGTTACTCCTTAAATATGATATACTTACAGTATAGTTTAAGTATATCGACTTAACAACGTATACATAGTTAACTTTAAATTAATTTTATTAACTAATAGTTAATATTATAAGAAGTGAGCTTTTCTATGAGTAATATCATTGAAACTTAAAACTTTAAAAAATTTGGATAATTAGCTGGAGAAATTGCACTTTTAGATGCTTTAACAGAAAAACAAACATTCGAATTTACTGAGTCTATGAAAGGTATTTCTGACAAATTTAGAATGTATGAATGAATAAAAAATACACCCATCTACTCTAATACTAAGTTGGGTGTATTCTATTTATATATTATATCAATTTAATATCCATCCATATTAATTGCCCTGGTTCTAATGTTAAAGTATCAACTACTTTTCCTTTGACATATACATCTGTAATTTGAGTATCAAATGAGTTATTTATTACGGCTATCTTCCCAACCTCAACAAATGCAGCACACTCTGTATTTATATTAGTAACATAGTATTCTTTCATACTATTTTCCATATTCTTAGCCCAGTAAATACTTCTTAGAAGTAATCTACAGTTTTCTGGCGTATATGGAAGTCCTGACATATAAACTGATCTACCTTTTCCATAAATATTAGTAGATAAAGCTATATCTCCCTTATGAGTAGATAATATTTCTACGCTATCTCTTTTCTTAAATACGCCTTCTTTACCTTCTCCAAAGTTAAACTTATCTTTTACTTCTTCAGTTATAAAGTGATTTTGTGTTAACTCATTATATTTTCTATAAGATAATCCATAAGTTAAGTCTCTATCTACACCAAGTACATCAAATAATTGGAATAGCTTTCCTTGTTTTTGGCAAGCAGTAGGTTCACCTACACCTATAAATCCTCCACCTTCATACACCCATTTTCTTAGATTAGTTATTATTTGTTCATCTATCCAGTTATCTCCACCACTCCAAGATGTCATAGCATCTCCAGCATTTATTATTACACCAATATCACTTGATACACCTTCTCTTATATCTTCAAAACTTATAAATTCAACGTCTACCGGCATACCACTTAGACATTCTATTACCCCAACATATGAGTAAATCTCTTTATACCAAAGAGCATGAGCTACTTGGTTAGTTTGCCAACTTCTCATTTTCCCCCAGCAATTAAGTACTGCTACTTTAAATGGTGCAGTATGGGATTTTGTTCCTTGTATATTATTATGAATTGTTCTAAACTCTTCACATATCTTCTCTACTTCATCTACAAATTCTGGGAATTGTAGAGCTAACCCTAAATATCCACCATATCCAATTCTATCAAGTGGTTTTCTAAGTATAGCACGTCTAGCTTGAGTCCAATTTTCTTTAGCTTCTCCTACTGGATCTCCACCTTCTTTAAATACATCTGGGAAAAAATAAGGTAAGAATCTGCCTTCTGTATATTTTACTCCCGGAATATCTGATATCATTCTCATTGTTGTACCATTGCCAACTGAACCTACTACTGAATCAAGACCAATTGACTCAAAATATTTACCATATGGCTCTGTACCTATCCAGTTATCTCCTAAGAACATCATTGCTTCTTTTTTAGCATTATGAGCTATATCTACAAACTCTTTTGCATGTGTCGCAACAAATTTTGATTGGAAGTCTACAAAATCTAAGTACTCTTTTGAAGGTATTCTAAATGGAGAGTTATAATATCCTTCATCTATTATATCTTCTGCACTTAATCTATACCCTTTCTCTTTTTCAAATTCATCTAAGCACTCTTTACTTAAAGATGAGGAATATCCAAACCAATCAACAAACTTTTCTTTAGCTTGTTCATTATATATTAATGTAAAATGATAGAAGAATGTTGTAAATCTAATTACATCTATCTCTGGATTTTCATTTATCCAATTTTGAAGATAACTTTTCATATGTTCAAACGTTTCAGGATGCCTTCCGTCATAAGGCATTTCATGAGGCTTATCCCCCCAATTATTAGTTAGGTGATTATACATTTGAGTTGGATCCCATATTTGATACACTAGAAAACTTACTGTATATTCATGGAATTCCTTAACGTCTTTTACTTTTACGCATTCAGTTTTTTTATCATATTCCCAATTATTAGAATTTATTTTTTCTCCTGTAGTTCTATCTATTACTTCCCAAAGAGATTTTATATCATCATTTATATTTGGTTTAAATTGTTCTTTATAAAAACCTTTCATTATTTCTATTGAAATAGTAGCTTCTGTAGCTATAACACTCTCACTTACAACATATAATTGTTGAAGTTGATTCATATGGTCTTTTGCCCATTGTTGGTCATTTCTTGTTGGAAGATATGTTGAGTACATTTTTAAGTTTAAATTTTGAAGATCACTTGATAATTTTGTTCCATCACAGTCTCTTATTGCATCTGCTCCCCATTTTTGTATAACTTCTTTCATTAATTCATCAATACCTATATCCGTTGGTATTGTTACCCTACCATTATTAACCATAGAATTGTCCCCCTTATTTTATACTATTTTCTAACTTGCTTATTAAAATCTATATTATCAATAAATTAATAGCAATATAAATTTTAATAGGAAAGTTATTTAAAAAAAAGGCTGCTATTTAAGCAGCCTCTTATTTAAAAGTAAAATTTTCTATAATTTACTTGCTCATTGCACTTATTACTTTTTCATTAGCTGCTTTTAATGAGTCTACCCATCCCTTCGTAGTTTCATCTCCATTAAATACTGCACCAGCTTTATCAAGTACTTCACTTCTCATATTTATTTCACTATTTTCTACAGTTTTCCAAGCTTCAACTATTGGTTTTACTCCACTATCAAATACTGTTAAGCAATTATAATTTGATTCTGGTAAATATTGCTTAGCCATGCTTAAAGCATTTTTAGTTGGAACTACTGCTTGATTCAATTTAGCATTAGCTTCTATCATTGCATCACTATATAAGAATCTTATGAATTCTTTAGCAGTTTCTATATTATCAGCATTACCTGGTATATACATTTCTTCTACCATAGTAGATACATATTGATCTCCACCTTTTTTAGCTGCTGGTGGTGCCATGAATCCCCATTCCCATCCTTCTTGTATAGCATCTTTCATTTCACCTTCATACCAGTTACCATTAGGACAGAATAAAGATTCTCCCTTTAAGTGTGCAGTTTGAGCTTGTATATGATTCATTGCTACTGTACCCTCTAATAAGTATCCATCTTTACCTATTTTTTCTATATTAGCAAGTGCCTCTTGTATTTCTGGCTTATCCCAAGCACCTTCTTCAAAGTTAAATATTGCTTGTAATGCATCTTCTCCTGCTGCTGATGCTATCGCTGGCCAAACTACTGACTCTAGATATCCTGAGTTTTGACCTTGATATGTAAATAATGCTATACCTTCAGCTTTAGCTTTTTTACCTAGTTCAAAGAATTCATCCCAAGTTACCGGAACTTCCCATCCTTTTTCAGCAAATAAAGCTTTGTTATACCAAAGACCTGTTACATTATAGTAAAGTGGTGCAAGATATACTTTCCCATCACCATAAGGAGCACAAGATGCTTTATCTAAAAATCCATCAAGCATTTTATCTTTTATTGGAGTATCTTCTCCTGGAGCTGGATTTTCAAATACATCTGTTAAATCAGCTAAGTTTTTATCTTTTATTAAAGCTTTTGCAACACTCTTTTGATCTTGTGAACTATGATATATAAAATCAGGAGAATTTCCACCTGCTATTTGAGGTCTTATTATATCTCCTATATTTGGACTTGCATTTAGTACTACGTCTACATTTGGATATTTTTCTTCAAATTTCTTTTCTGCTTCATCCCAAAATGCTACTCCAAATCCACCTTCAAATATTGCTACATCAAGTTTTCCTTCAACTTTACCTGTGCTACTTGCTTCTGGTGTATCTTCCTTTTTTTCTCCTCCTGTAGATGAACAACCAACTAATGACCCCATAACCATAATTGTAACTGCTAATAATGACCCTATTTTTTTAAATGGATGCTTCATAATACCCCTCCTGCTTTTTGTAAAAATTTTCTTCTTTGAAATCGTTTTCTTATTACTATTGTAACTCGTTTTTATCGATATAAAAATAAACAATTTTTACAATTATATGGATAATTATTACAATTGATTATATTTTTCTCTATACTCACTTGGTGTTATATTAAAAAACTTAGTAAATAATCTGCTAAAGTAAAGTTGATCTTGTATACCTACACTTATCGCAACATCTTTAACCCTTCTATTATCTTGTTTTAATAGTTCTTTTGCTCTTTCTAATCTTTTAATTTTTATATAATCTGATATTGTCATTTCTAATTCATCTTTAAAAATTCTACTCAAATAAGATTCATTCATATTTACAATTTTAGCTAATAGTTCTAATGATAATTTTTTATCTATATTATTATTTATATAGTCTATAATTTTTTTAACCTCTAATCTACATTTAGCTACCTTTAAATTTATTTTATATTCATCTTCTTGTATCTGTTCTTCTATTAATTTTAATGATTCTTCAATATAACTACATTCTTTATATAATACCTTCTCAAAATTAATATCTAAATACTGCTTTACATTTCTAGTTATATTAGATATTAATAATGTAATATCATTATTTTTTTTATTGGCTTTTATAATGATTCCATATTCATTTCTTCTTATATTTACAAGTGTAAAAAGCTTTGAATTAATGTATAATGCACAGCTACTTATAACATTTGATATAAATGCATTTAGCTTCTTTTCTTTTTCTATATTTTCAATATCTGTACCTAAAACTCTAAGGTATATAAATGTATAGTCAGTTAAATATTTTTCCTCTAAGTTTTTATTTAGTTTTAAGGTTTTATCACCTTTAAGGTATTTTTCTATATATTCATTAACTTTAAGTTTTTCACTAGATATTTCTACTATATTATTATCTTTTATAAGTTTATTGCTTTCTTTTAATTCTTCTCTTGCTTTAATTAAAACTTCTAGTAGTTCATCTTTATTTATAGTAACTTTTAAAAGATATTCAAATGCTCCATTTTTCATAGCTTCTTTTACTGAACTAAAATCATCATAATTACTAAGTACTATTATTTTACCACTAAATTTTCTAGTTTTTAATTCTTTTATTAAAGTATTTCCATCCATTTTAGGCATTTTTAAATCTGTAATTACTATATCAATGTTTTCTTTTTCTATAATGTTTAGTGCTTCAATTCCGTCTTTAGCTAAACTAATTAAAGTCATTTCTTCTTCTTCCCAATTTATTATTGAGCTTAAAAAATTCCTTGTTATATATTCATCTTCAACTATTAATATTCTCATTGCACTCCCCCATGATTTTAGGAATCATAATTTTTGTTACAGTTCCATTTTTATACTTAGATGTTATTTCAAATGTGAAAATATCAAAATAATATAAATTTAATCTCTCTTTGATATTCTTAACCCCTATCCCTGCAAATTTATCTATATTAAAATTACCTTCTTCTAATCTTTTTTCATCTATACCTATGCCATTATCTATGATTTCAAAATTAATAAACTCTTCATTACTATAAATATTTAGCTTTATATGGTTTGATATATTATCTTCTTCAAATCCATGTAATATACAATTTTCAACTATCGGTTGTAATATAAACTTTAATATTTTTTCATGCTTTATACTCTCATCTATAAAATACTCTACATCAAATGTATCCCCATATCTTACTTTTTGTATTGTTATATAATTTTTAACATTATCTATTTCTTCATTTATTGTTATAAAATCATCTTTATTAAGTATTATACTTCTAAGTAATTTAGCTAAAGCCTCTAATCCATTTGCTACGCTAGTATCATTATTCATTATTGAAATATATCTTAAACTCCCTAATGTATTAAATAAAAAATGAGGATTTATTTGAGCTTGCAACATTCTAAGCGTAACTTCCCTTTTTTCTTCTTCTCTTAATTTCACTGTTTCTATTAATTGTTTTAATCTCTTTGACATTTCATTATATTTTTTCATAATAAAAGATATTTCATCATTGCCACTTATAAGCATATCTTTACCAATATTACTTTCATTCACATTATTCATAGTATAAACTATTTCATTTATAGGTCTTGTTATAGATTTATTTATAATTAATGCTATATAAATAGAAAGAGCTATCATAACTAAACTCACTAGAGTATATATTTTATATATATTTATGCAACTTAAATATATATAATCATATGGTATAAATCCTAGTAAATTCCATGATGCGTAACTTATAAAACGATTTGTTAATATAAACTTTTTGTTATCTATTTTTACTATAGATGTAAAGTTATCTATTTTTTCCACTAATTTTATATTTTTATTATATTTATTTTCATTCTTAAATAAGCTTGTATTATTTGTAGATACTAATGAACTATTTTCATCTAGTATTAATGCTCCTCCATTAAAAGACATATTGTAATCTTTAAACATTTCTAGTATTACTTTTTCTTTTATAGCTAGAAATATATGCCCATAGACTTTATCCCCAAATTTTATAGATTTTGTCAAAACTATATATTTTCCACCTGAACTTCTTATAGCTGACCACTTCATTAGTTTATTTTCTTTATCAACTTTTAATATAGTTTCTATTTTTTTATCATATCCTATATAACTAAAGCCTTCATTGTATACAACGTCTAAATCTTCATTTACTATTGTAAAATCAGCTATATCTGATATATAGGTTGTTCTTGATCTAATTAACTTAGATAATTCATAATTAAAAGTATCTTTTTCCTTTGGACTTAAACTTTCATAATCTTTAATATCATTTAATAATGTTGCGTTCCATATAATCTCATTAGTTATAGTGTCAAATTTACTTGTATAATTTGCTATAGCTTCTGTTATTAATTTCGATGATATTTTATCATTTGATTTTATATTTTCCTTTATCAAATTAACTGTAGTTTTATTTACTACTATAAAAATTAATATTATAGGTACTATAGATATTATTAAAAATGATATTATAAGTCTTTTATTTATATTAGTTTGCCTTATACAATCAATTAATTTATTTGATATTTTATTTTTAAATAACTTTATTTTTTTTCTCATAAATCGACCTCTTTATATAATATTCTGCAATTAATAATAAACTCCTTTTATAAAAATAACTAAACCTAATTTACCATAAATATATAATTAGACTTAGTTATTAATAATTAAA
>JAVXLU010000005.1:0-31332 GCA_036646635.1 Romboutsia sp. | reverse complement strand
CTTGTTCTCTTCATTGCTTTAATTTATTATTTATATTTACTATATTAATTTTTTATACGTCATTAGGCTCTATAGTATAGCTTAATGTGTAAATTCTATTTGGATATAATATATACTCTGGATGTGGCATAGATTGCCAACTGTCGTCTCCTCCAACACCTAATTGTTTGTATATTACCCTTAAAATTATTCCATCATATTCTTTTAACTCATGAATATGAGTTGCTATTTCTACATCTTCTGGATGATACTTAGAAATGTTAAATTCAAATGTTGGTTTTCCTTTTATTGTTATACCTAATCCATTTTCATTTTCAATTCTTAAATATCTTATATCTGTTTTTGATCCATTTTCTTGAGGTTGAAGATATGGAATTATATTACTATTCACTTCATCATCATAGATTCCTATTTTTGCACAACTATATTTATCCCAATAATTTTCTATTGGACCTCTACCATAATAATTTATATACTTATATTCATTTTTTAATATAAACATATCGCTTATTGCAGGTATACATGATAGTTTATTATTTGGTATTAATGTTTGTTCTATATTAAGTTTTGAATCTCCATTTAATATATAAGTATATTTAACTGTACTTTTATTATCTAATAATATATCTACATTGATTTTTACTAATCCATCATATTTTTCTATATCTAAATCGATTAATTTGTTGTTTGTTATTCTCCATTTAGATGCTTCTTTTTCATTTTTAAATCCTCTATCATTATTTGTTGAAGCTCTCCAAAAATAAGGATTCATCTCTTCATTTAAAATATTTTCATTATTTATCTTATATTCTTTTATTAATCCACTTACTTTACATATTCCTACTACTATTTTATCTGTATATATTATAATTCTCTCTTCATTATTTATTAAGTTAGTCTTTTTATTGAACTCATTAATCTTAATATTTGAATTATTATTAGTTAAAATAGATTGATGATATGACACTTCATGTCCTTTAGATGCATACGATGTATCTTCTTTCTCAATAAATGATATAGTTACTATATATTCATCACTACTACTTCTTTCATTTTTAAAATTATAAACAAATTCTGTACTCTCACCCGGCTCTAAGTATAAACTTGTTATTTTTTCATTTACTATAACTCCATTATTAGTAGTTGTTATTTTCATTTCAAATTTATCTAAATTAGTAAATAAGTAATCATTTTTTATTTTGACTTTTCCAACTTCTATATCTTCAAATATTATATTTGAATACCAATATTTTATTTCATATATTTTAGGTGTTAGACTTCCATCTGCAAATACGATACCATTACCACTAAAGTCTCCATCATTTGGATAATCTCCAAAATCTCCACCATAAGCTAAATACTCTAAATCTCCTTCTTTTTTTAATAACGCTTGATCTTTGAAGTCCCAAATAAAACCACCTTGAAGTACATCATATTTTCTAAATAGTTTATAATAAGCATCTAAATTCCCATTAGAATTTCCCATAGAATGAGCATACTCACATAATATTAATGGCTTTTTAGGATTATTTTTAGCATAGTTTTCTATACTCCAAGGTTTGGTATACATCTGACTTTCAACATCAGATACATCATTATACTCCCTGTGATGAAAAACGCCTTCATAATGTACTATTCTAGATTTATCTTTACTTTTAAAATATTTATACATTTTTCTGAAATTTTCACCTGCAAGGGACTCATTTCCTAATGACCACATAACTATACATGTATGATTCTTATCTCTTTCATACATAGCTTCACTTCTTTTTAATACGGCGTTAGTCCATTCTGGTTTACTACCTGGAAGTGTATTAAATTCTTCTTTTTGGCCATATGTCCAAGTACCATGAGTTTCTAAGTTAACTTCATCTACAACATATAGCCCATATTTATTGCATAATTCATATATGTATGGATGATTAGGATAATGGGATGTCCTTACTGCATTTATATTAAATTTTTTCATTGTTATTATATCTTTTTCCATTATTTCTTTAGTTATAGCACGACCAAGTTTGCTGTCAAATTCATGCCTATTAACTCCATTAAACAGTATTCTTTTTCCATTTATGTACATTACATTTTCTTTTATTTCAAACCTTCTAAATCCTACATCAAAACTTACAAATTCCAATTCTGTATCATTATGATTTAATAATATAATTATCAATTTATATAAATTAGGAATTTCATCACTCCATTTTTTAATATTATCAATTGAAGTAGCAAAATTTATTTCAGATACACCATCAATATAAAATTCTTTCTTTTCTTCAAATACAATATTATCTCCATCATAAAGATTTATTTTTAATTTGAAATAACCTTTATCTTCACTATTTACTATTGTTTTTACATTTAAAATTCCATCTTTGTAGTTATCACTTAAATTACTATCTATTTTAAAATCAAATATATGAGTTTTATTTTTTATTTCTAAATATACATCTCTAAATATTCCACTTAATCTCCAGAAATCTTGATCCTCTAACCAACTTGCATCACACCATTTATAAACTTCAACTGCTATTTTATTTCTACCTTCTACTATATATGGTGTTATATCAAATTCTGAAACTGTGAATGAGTCTTTACTAAATCCAACTATCTCTCCATTTATATACAAGTAAAAACATGATTCTACACCTTGAAAATTAATCAACAATTTTTTATGTAAATACTCTTTTTCTATATTTATATATTTAACATAACTTCCCACTTCATTAGTTTTTACTGGTGCAAACGGTGGCTTTATATCTTCTTTACCTACCCAGGGATATATAACATTAGTATATTGAGGTATACCGTATCCATGTAGTTGCCAATTTGATGGAACTTTTATATCATTCCAATCTTCAGTATCATAATTATTCTCATAAAAATTTATAGGCCTATTATCTACACCAAAAGCATAATTAAATTTCCAAATTCCATTTAATGAAATATATCGACTAGATTCTTCTTTTATCCCCTGCTTAGCTTTGAATACGTTTTCATAACTTATAAAATCACTATGCTGGTTATTTGAGTTTATAGATACTATTTCTGGATTATTATTCCACTCTGAATATCCATTTACTGGCCTTTGATATTTTATTTTATTTAACATATAAAATCCCCCTATATCTTTTCAATTCTACTTCCAATAATCTATTTCAGTATAATTTAATTATAATTGCTGCATCAATATGTGTCTATTATTATAGTAACATAAAAAATCCCTTCAAATTAATGAAAGGATTTTTAATCTATTTATGAAAATTGTGTTTCTAATTCTACAATCTGTTCTTCTATGTTTAATTCTTCTTTTGGAAGGACTATATTTAATAAAACTGCTACAAGTGCTACAAGAACTAATCCTGAATCTCCAAATATAAGTTGTATTGATTCTGGCATACTAGATAGAACTTCTGGAACAGATGAAAGACCTACTCCCAATCCTATAGATAAAGCTACTATAGTACTATTTCTATTACTTAATTTCTCACTTGTTATTAACTTTATTCCACTTACAGCTATCATAGCAAACATCATTATACTAGCTCCTCCTAGTACGCTTGATGGCATTAAAGATATTATAGCTCCTATTTGAGGGAATATACCAGCTAATATTAAAAACCCTGCACCTAGTGCTATAACATTCCTGTTTACAACTTTTGTAAGAGCAATTAATCCAACATTTTGACCAAAAGATGTATTAGGTAATATACTAAACATTGATGCTATTACACTTCCAAGACCATCAGCCATTATCCCACCTGAAACTTCTTTATTCGTTGCATCACGACCTACACCATCATATGCTATAGCTGTTATATGACCTACTGTTTCAACAGATGAAACTAGATACATACACACCATCGCTACTATTGCATCTAAATGAAATGCTAATGAAAACTTAAATGGAGTCGGAATAGATATCATTGATATTGTTGATAATTGGGAGAAATCGACCTTTCCCATCGGTATTGCTATTATATATCCTATTATAAGACCTATAAGTATTGATGCTAAGCTTGTTATCCCTTTTGTATATTGATTGAAGAATAATACCGTTAATAAAACGACTGTTCCTAAAAATAAATTCTGTGGTGAGCCAAAGTCAGCTGCTCCAACGCCACCTGCAAAGTACTTCATGCCTGTTGGAAGTAAAGATATTCCCATTGCTAAAACAACTGTTCCTGATACTACTGGCGGAAAGAACTTTCTTAATTTTTTCATTGCATTTCCAAGTAGTATCTCTACTAAACCACCTACTAGGCAAGCCCCTAATACTGCTTCATATCCATACTTAAGTCCTATGGACGTTGATACTGCTAAAAATCCAAAGCTCGTTCCCATTACTATTGGTAATTTAGCTCCAAATGGTCCTAATTTATAACATTGTATTAATGTTGATATTCCTGATACAAACATTGCACATTGTAATAGTGCTGTTTTATCTCCTAAACTCATATTAAGAGTATTTGATATTATTATAAGAGGTGTAACATTACCTACAAACATTGCTAATATATGCTGTATCCCCAAAGGTAGTGCCTCACTTAGTTTTGGTTTTCCATCTAATTGATAAATAACTGAACTCTGATTTGTCATAACTATAATTTCCTCCCCAATTAATGTATATTTTTTATATATTATTATTCGTGTTTATACTTTTATTATAACATATTCATATTATATAACAATACTTTTTATGAACTTTAACTTCAATTTAAAATAAAATATACGTATATTCACCGTATTTTATATGTTAAATCATTTTATTATTCATATTTCATTATTTTTAATATAAAACTTTTACTTCTTTATAATATAAAAACAGCTTAAAGTTCATATGAACTTTAAGCTGTTTTTATATTATTTATTTTCATTGTTTATATCTTTTTCTTTTTCTTCTTTTATATTTGTTTTACTTACTATTTCATCAATGGAGGAACTACTACTTAATATATGTTTTGCATATTGTAGAGCATCTTCATAATGTCCATTTTTAAATCTGCTATCGCCCATTTAATTCACTCCTTTAATGTATTTTTTAGCATGGAGGAAATCTTCTTTGCTTTGCTAATCTATCACCTAATATATCAGCTACTTTTTTATTTGAGTGTATTTCTTTAGCTATTTCCATTTTTGTATTATTCTCTTTTAATAGCTTTTTTATTTCTTTATTATTATCTAATTCTTCTCTTCTAGTTTCCATTATAATTTCCTTTCTATTTAATTTGATATACTTTTAAGTTGTCCATATTTAGTAGTTTTACTACTATAATATTTTTGGTATTTTTAATATAATTAACTATATTATGTATTACTTTTATATATTTTAATCAAAAAAGCTAAATCACATAGTATGATTTAGCTTTTTTCATTAAAATATATAATTTCTATTCATTAGTTACATATTGTTTTTCATTTGTATACTGACTTATATGATGATGTGTTTTTATAGTAAATATACCTGCTATTATAACTATACTATAATATACAAATCCTGAATATATAAATACCGAATATCCCATAAGGTCTTTTGGAAATACATTTGCAAATATTGACCAAAATGCTATTTCATTAGCTCCTATATTTCCTGGTGTTGGGATTGGTGATACTGCCATATATAAAAATGCTTGTAGAGTAAGAATATGCCAATATGATAATCCATTTAGATTAAACGCTTTATATATACAGTATACTAAACTAAAATATATCGTAAGCTGTATTGCTGTTAAAATAAAACTTAAAACTAAAGTTCTCTTACTTTTCATAAATATCTTAACTGAATAATGATACTCATCTATATATCCATTTATTATATTTTTGTTATTTGACAATCTCCTTAAAATTTTGAATTTACATAATTTATCTATAATATAACTAACTACTTTTTTTATTTTTATCGGGCTAAATACTATTAAAATACCTGTACCTAACATAACTATATTCATAGTTATACCTATACTTACTAATAGCATTATTGATGGCATTTCAGTTTTTAATAAATCTATATTTCCTACAGTTAAGTAGACACAAAAAATAGTAACTACCGTCTGAAATATTATTGTTTTATTAGTTATTATAGCTACTGATTTACTTAAACTTATATCATACTTTGTTAATCCATATATTTGTATCGGCTGACTTCCTGATGCAAATGGCGTAACTAGATTATAGTATAGACCCATTGTAGCTATTTTAAATCCAATAAATCTAACTTTACTTATTTGTATTCCATTTATTATTATTTGAAGTATATACGCTTCAAACAATATATATACTATTACTAATAAAAATCCTACCATTATATACTTTCCATTAACTATCTTTAAAATATGAGGTATTAATGTAATATCTAAAGTTGTCGATACTAAGTAAGTTGTAAGACATATTAAAAACAATAAAAATACATATTGTATAAAAGTTCTTTGCTTCTTAGTTATTTTTTTCATAATTTTTCTCCTACTATTTATTAACCATTAATACATCATATACTATTTACTAAGTTATGTGCAATAGTTTAGACTATTTATAATTATTACATTTTCGAAATAATTATAAATTACCTATTTAAAGACTTCTAAAAATTTTAACACCTTTAGATTTTATAATCTTCCATAGTATAACATTTATTATAAATGTTATAATCGTAGCTATTATTAATATAGTATTTAGATTTGTTATTTTAGTAAAATAATATATAGCTCCATAAAACCCTATATATAATATACCACCAAATAAAATGACTATCATACTAGCACTTCTCTTTACTACTGCTACCTCATTTTTCCAATCAAGATTTGGTAATAATAAATTTGCCAATAATCCTCCCACTGAAATTAAAATTGATATCGATATTATTGTGCCTATCATTATTAATATAAATGCTATATCAAATTTTAATTTCAGACTTATAGCTATAAAACATATAATTGGTATTGGCATATTTAATATTATGTTCATATATATTTTAGATTTAAATATATCAATTTCTTCAATAGGTGAAGACTTTAGTATCCATAAATTATTTCCTTCTAAAGAAATCGAACAGTATGTTGTACATGTCATGATTATCATAGATAATATCATAACTATCATCTGAGGCTTTAGCATATCCATATCTAAATTAAGTTGTAACATAGAGTCAATTTGTTCAGCCCCAAATATTACAATACCTACTGTACCTATCATCAAAAGAATCATTCCTATAAAACTATTTAGTAAATAAATATATGATGAAAAATATCTACTAAATTCTTTTTTAAGTAAAGCTAATCTTTGGTTTGATATTTTAAGTTCTTTAAATTTATAATTTTTAACTTTATAACTTTCATTCATTCTAGAATTTATATTTTTAAATCCTTTAGAAAATATCGTTGTAAATATTAAAAATGGAATTAAAGACATTCCCACAAATATAGCTAATGACATTAAATTATTATTTTTAAGAGCATCTATAAAATAATAACTTGGTGGATATAATTTATTAATAATACCCATTATTGATGTACTATTTTCTAATATTACTTTTCCTATAATCTCAATCTGTGATAAAAGTCCTATGTAAGTTATTAATATTGTAATGCTTCCTATTACTAAAACCGTATTTTTATATTTTACCCTTGATGAAACATTACCTAGTACAAATGATATAATACATGAAATTACTATAGGTATCATTGGTAATGATAAGAACAATATAAATAAATATAAAAAGTATGTTATACCCGTATCTACTTTCATAAAATACACAATTGATGGTATTAATATAAATCCCAATGAAAAGATATAATTTGTAAACACTAACATTAGTACTTTACTAGTTAATATAGTAGATTCTTTTATAGGAAGACTTATTAACATATAAAAATCTTTAGCATTAAATAAATATGAAGATGCTTTATATAATGATGTAAACATCGTGAATAAAGTTGACCCTAAAAATCCAGCTAATAATAGTAGTTCCATTTGGTTAATTTGTACTAAAAAATCAGATATTAGAAAACATAATATAAATAAATACCTCACTAATATACTTATCGTAAATATAAATATTAATGCCATTCCTATTATTTTACTTTTTTCTTTTCTATCTGAATTTTTTATTTTATTTAACTTAAACTCGTTTATAATATTATTTTTTATTAATAAAACTAAATTACTCATTATCAATCAACTCCATAAACATATTTTCAAGCGACCCGTTTCCTTTAACTTCTTCAGTAGTTCCATATGCTACTATTTTTCCATCTTTAATAATTGCTATTTTATCACATATTTTTTCAGCTACTTCTAGTACATGAGTTGAGAAGAATATAGAACCACCATTTACACAAAATTCTTTCATTATTTCTTTTAATATATATGAGGCTTTTGGATCAAGACCTACAAATGGTTCATCTAAAATCAATATTTTAGGGTTATGAATTAAAGCTGATATTATTGCTAACTTTTGTTTCATACCATGTGAGTATGATGATACTAAATCTCCTAATGATTTATCTATCTCAAATTTTTTAGAATACTCTATAATTAACTTCTCTCTTTCATTTTTATCTACCTTAAATATATCTGCTATAAAATTAAGATACTGTATACCTGTTAATGATTCATAAATATCAGGATTGTCTGGTATATATGCAATTTCTTCTTTGCACTTTACTGGATTTATTCTTATTGATTTTGAATTTATTAAAATTTCTCCTTCTTCAAAACTATGTATACCTACTATAGCCTTTATAGTTGTAGTTTTACCTGCACCATTATGACCTATAAACCCAAATATTTCTCCATTTTTTATTTCTAAAGATATATTGTCTATTGCTTTTTTATTTTTATATGACTTAGATACATTTATTAAATTTAACATATTTCTACCTCCATTTTATACTTGTTATATATAATGTATAACAAGTCATATATCTTTGCAATAAAAATTAATATTAAATAAGAAAAAAATCACCATGATATTATTCATGATGATTTTTTATAATTTAATATTAATTTTTTTATTTTAAATCTATTTTACTTATATTCTCTTTCATTATCTTAATAGAATTATCTAGTTTTTCTTTTTCAGTTTTTTCTAAAGCTAAATGTATAACTTCCCTAACTCCATCTTTATTTACTATACTAGGTACTGATATATATAAACCTTCCTGGTTATAATGTCCATCTAAATATGATGAAACAGTCAAAACACTATTTTCATTATCAAGTATTGCCTTAGTTATTTTAGTTAAAGCCATACCAATTCCATAGTATGTTGATTTTTTACATGATATTATTTTATAAGCAATATTTTTTACTTCGTCTTCTATTTCTTCTAAATCATCAAAATCTATTTTACTACCTCTTTTAGAGGCTATTTGGTATATCGGCTGTACACCAGAGAAAGCATAACTCCATGCTACAAATTGTGAATCACCATGTTCACCCATAACATACCCATTTATATCTTTTGGATTTACATCTAACCTTTCTCCTAATGTATATCTAAGTCTTGCTGAATCTAGTGTAGTACCTGAACCTATTACTTTTGATTTATTATATCCAGACAATTCACAAGCTACATAAGTCATTATATCTACTGGATTAGTTGCAATTAATAATATTCCATCAAATCCAGATTTTTTTATTTCATTTATTATAGATTTCATTATTTTTGTATTTTTTTGTAATAAATCAAGTCTTGTTTCTCCTTCATTCTGTATAGCACCTGCTGTTATACATATTATATATGCATCTTTACAATCATTATAATCTCCTGCATATATTTTCATTTTTCTTGGTGCAAAGCTAAGTCCATGATTTAAATCTATAGCTTCACCTTCTGCACGTTTTTTGTCTAAGTCTATTAAAACTAATTCTTCACAAGTTCCTTGATTTACCATCGAATATGCATAACTCATCCCTACCATACCAGTTCCAACTATGACTACTTTGTTTTTTTTCATTATCCTGCCTCCTTATTACTTATTTTGCAATTATATTATAATTTTCCCACAAAAAAAATCCCTAAACTTACTTTCTAAAAAATCATTAATTTATTTTGCTTATAAATACAATTCTTTAAAATAACTTTTAAAGAATCATCTATACTAAAATATTCCTTATTATATGATATAAATATAATCTTGTTAATAATTATATTTATATTATTAATTTTATTTAATTTTTTTATATTTTATATAAGTTTTGTATTGTTTTGTATAAAAATTTCAATAATAAGTGTATAATTAGATATGACAAATAGAAATTAATTATAATTTCTATTATTTAAATACAAAGGAGCAAAAAATGACTACATTTGAAGAATTAAATTTAAATACTAATCTAATAGAAGGACTTAAAAAACAAGAAATAACTTCTCCAACAGAAGTTCAATCTCTTTCTATAAGTAAAATACTAGAAAATAAAGACTTATTAGTTAATGCTCAAACAGGAAGTGGAAAAACATTAGCTTATTTACTACCAATGTTTGAAAAAATAGATGCTACAAAAAGAGAAACGCAAGTATTAATACTTGCTCCTACTCATGAATTAGTTATGCAGATAGTAGAACAATCTAAATTACTATCTTCAAATTCAAATATGGATGTTACTGCTTTCTCTCTAATAGGTGAAGTTAATATACAAAAGCAAATAAAAAATATAAAAGCAATAAAACCTCATATAGTAGTTGGTACTTGTGGTAGAGTATTAGATTTAATAAAGCAAAAGAAATTAAAAGCACATAATATAAAAACAATAGTCTTAGATGAAGTTGATGGATTATTAAGCGGAAAAAATACTTCCGTTGTTAAAGATATAATAAAAACAACTTTAAGAGATAGACAACTCTTAGGATTTTCTGCTAGTTTAAATGAAAATACAGTAGAGATATGTAATTCAATAATGAAAGAACCAGAATTAATAAAAGCTAATAATGAACTTTCTATAAATCCCAATATAAATCATATGTACCTATATGGCGATAGAAGAGATAAGTTTACATTACTTAGAAAAGCCTTAGCTGCTACTACTCCTAAAAGGGCTATCGTATTTGTTAATGATGAAGAAAGTATAGAGAATGTAACTTTAAAATTAAATCATCATAATTATCAAGCTGTTGGTATATTTGGTAGAATGATTAAAGAAGATAGAAAAAATGCTTTAAATGCCTTTAGACTAGGTAAAGCTAAGGTATTAGTTTCTACAGATTTATCTGCTAGAGGTTTAGATATAGTTGATATAACTCATGTATTTAACTTAGATTTCCCTGCAAGTAAAAATGAGTATATCCATAGAGCTGGTAGAACTGCTAGAGGAAATAGAAACGGTGATGCTATATCAATCGTTACTAGTCAAAACTTATCAACTGTAAGAGATTATAAAAGAAACTTTAAGATAGATATAAAACCTATTGACTTAAAAGAAGGACAATTAATTCCTGCTACTTTTGATAAAAAAAGTTCTAAGTCTGATATAAAACCAAACAAAAAATAATTATTAAAATAAAAATGAGATATCTATAAAAATATATCTCATTTTTATTTTATTTACTTTTTAGTTTGTCTTTTAAATTATTTAAAATAAAATTAACTTCATCTACTTTTAAAACTACTATACTAATTCCATAAACTACAGCACCTACAACAACTGATAACATTAATCCTAATACTTCTTTTATAAATCCACTTCCTAGTAATTTTCCTAAAGTATTATAAACTAGTAGAGTAACTATTCCCATTATCACTGCTGATATTATTGATTTTATCATTATAAGTAATATTGATTTTCCACCAAATGCTCCAATTTTTTTTCTTAGACTTATAAAAAGTAATATTATAGTTACTAAAGCTGATATACTTGTAGCAAATGCAAGTCCCGCAAGTTGCATATTAGTAAATTTAACAAAAGCTATATTAAGAATAATATTTAATACCATTGCTATAACTCCATTTATCATGGGAGTTTTAGTATCTTGAAGTGAATAAAATACTTTACCTAATATATCTCTAAGTCCAAATCCTATCATCCCAATTGAGTAAAATACAAGTGCTATAGCAGTCATTTGTGTTGCTCTTGCATCAAATTCTCCTCTTTGGAATAATAACTTAACTATTGGATTTGCAAGAATTATTGCTCCTATTGATATAGGTATTACAAGTAGTATTACTGTATTTACCGATGTTCTTATTGATTTATTAAATTGCTCTTTATTATTTTCCGATGATAATTTTGATAGCATTGGATATACAACTGATGATATAGATACTATAAACATTCCCATAACAAATTGATTAAGTTTAGTAGCATAATTTAGTGCTGATATACTACCTTCAACTAATGTAGATGCTATCGTTCTATCAACTATTGTATTTATTTGATTTACAGCCACTCCTATTAAAACAGGTGCTATAAGCCATAACATCTTTTTAAGATGTGTATCACTTAAATTTATATATATCTTATACTTATATCCTTTTTTCATTGCAAAAGGTAATTGGAATAAAAACTGGAATAGTAGTCCTATTAAAGCACCCCAAGGAAGTAAATATGGGCTTACCTTTACACTTAAAAGTATTGTTGCTATTATAAATATATTATATGGAATTGGCATAAGTCCAGGTATTATAAAGTTTTCTTTTACTTGTAAATATGCCATCATAATATAACTCATACCCAAAAATGCCATTCCAAGTATCATTATTCTAGTAAAATATACTGCCTGTAAAAAAGTTTCGCCTTTAAAACCTACCGCAAATATTTTTACTATTTGAGGTGTAAATATCACTCCGATTACTGATAATGCTATACATATTAATAGTACTATGTTAAAAATATTATTTGTAAATTTATTTGATTCTTTTTCTCCACCTTTTGCATTTATATCACAATAGAGTGGTATAAATGCTGTTCCTAAAGATGTACCTATTGCCGTAAATATTACTGCTGGAATATTTAGAGCAACTAGAAATGCATCACTTGTATTTGATGCTCCATAAGCAGATGCTAGTGCTAATTCTCTACTAAAACCTAATATTTTTGCAATTAACGTTGCAGCCATAAGTCCAACTGCTGCTTTTGCTACTTTAGACATATTTTTTCTCCTAAACTTTTATAGTTTTGTATTTATTTTGTTTTTAATCTATATTTATTATAAATTTTATTTTATGGTTTAACAGTTTATAGTTTTCTATAGTTTCAAGTATTGTCTCTTTTATGTATATGTATTCTATATTTATTATTTATTTCTCACACCTAGACAATAAATATAAGTCATTTGTAATTTTTGTCTCTTTTATTTACAACAAAAAAACCTTCGGTGTAATAAGTAAATTTTATTATACCGAAGGTTTTTTATTATGTATCTCTTTTAATAAGTGCATTATTTAAAAGAGTTTTTTTGCTATGCTTATTATTAGTATTTATTTTTTCACTAAGAAGTATACCTGCATTTTCTCCAAGTAAAAACATATTTTGGTCCACAGTTGTAAGTTTTGGCTCTACCATTTGACCTAATTCTATATTATCATAAGCTACTATAGATAATTCTTTTGGTATTTTTTTATTAATCTTTTTACATGCATTTATAATACCTATCCCCATAAGGTCATTACATGCAAATACAGCACTTATTTCTTTATTTTCACTTAATATTTTTATACCTTGTTCCATAGTCTTATTAACAGTCTCTATACCATTTCCTTGACCTATATTTAATATGTATTTTTCATTCATATTATCTAAATCATTCATAATCTCTTTATATACTTTTTCTTTTATATCATATGAATAACTATTTTCGCCTTTTATAAATAATATATTTTTATGATTATTTTTAATTAAATAGTTCATAGCTATTTTAGCACCATTCTCTTCATCATTAGATACTGATGATATATATTGGCTATTAATATATCCATTTACAAATACTACTGGTGTTGATTTTGCTATCTTATCAAAAAACTTTGACTTAGAATTTTCTACTGTTGGATCCACTATTATTATCCCTGCAACATTCCTTGATATAAGTTCATTTATTCTAGCTATTTCCTTTTCTTTTTCATGATTAGTTGTACATAAAAAAATCGAATATTGCGTGTTATCAAAATGTGTTTCTATTCCTTTTACAACATCTGTAAAAAACATGTTATTTATACTTGGAACTACTACCCCTATAGTACTTGATTGCTGCTTTATAAGGTCTCTTGCTTGTATATTTGGCGTATAATTTAAACTTTCTATTGTTTTTAGTACATTTTCTTTTGTTTCTTTTTTAACTGGATAGTTTCCATTTATTACTCTAGATACAGTTGCTACAGAAACATTCGCAGCTTTAGCTACATCTACTATAGTTTTTTTCATATTTTCTTATCCTTATAATGATTTTATAAATTTATTAAATGCATTTATTCCAATTTCATCCCTTTTAAATACTCCAGCATGAAGTAATACATTTAAGAATTTTTTTCCTACTTCTTTATTTAATATTTCATAAACATTTTCTTCATTTATATTATCATATTTTTCTATTAAATAACTATACCAATCACTATGTTTGCTTATATCTTCAAATCCTCTTATATCAAATTCATTGTTAATTAAACACTGTGATATATTTTCTAATTCATCTTTAAGCCTTGCAGGAAGTACAGCAAGTCCCATAACTTCAATTAATCCTATATTTTCTTTCTTTATATGGTGAACTTCATTATGTGGATGAAATATTCCCATAGGATACACTTCATTTGTACGATTATTTCTAAGAACTAGGTCTAGTTCATAAAAAGTATCTTTTTTTCTAGCTATTGGAGTTATTGTATTGTGTAGTTCATTATTACTTTCACTAAGTATATCTACACTTTCATCAGAGTAATTTCTCCATGTATTTAATATATACTCTGCTAAATTTATAATTTCATCTTTATTTTTACCATTTAATCTTATTACAGACATAGGCCATTTTACACGACTTAATTTTGTATTTTCGTATCCTTTTACTTCAAAACTTTCTTCTATTTGCGCTAATTCCATTGCAAAAGTATAATTTCCACCTTGATAATGATCATGAGAAAGAATTGACCCTCCTACTATTGGTAGGTCTGCATTAGAACCTACAAAATAATGAGGTACTATATTTACAAATCCAAATAAATTATCAAAAGTTTTTTTACATATTTTCATAGGTGTATGTTTGTCATTAAGTATTATACAATGTTCATTATAATAAACATAAGGTGAGTATTGCAAAAACCATTTTTCTCCTGAAAATTCCATCGGTATTATTCTATGATTTTGTCTTGATGGGTGATTTATATTTCCTTTAAATCCTTCATTTTCTTTGCATAGTAAACATTTTGGATAAGATGTTGATTTCATAAGCTTAGCTTTTGCTATATCTTTGGGGTCTTTTTCTGGTTTAGATAAATTTATAGTTACATCTAAATTCCCATATTCAGTATTCACTTTCCAAAGTATATTTTTATCCGTTCTATCTTTTCTTATATAATTTGAAGCTATACTTAAACTATAGTAATAAGAAGTAGCTTCTTTTTTATCTTTTCTGTATTTTTCATTAAAAGTTTTTATAACTTCTGAAGGCCTTGGCATAACACAATTCATTATTTTAGTGTCAAATAAATCTCTCTCAGTTATTGTATCTTCTATTTTTCCTTTTTTTACTACATAATTTATCATATTCTCAAGTATTGGTGTTGCAGTTTTTAAAGTTTCATTAACTTCTATTTCTTCAAACTCTGCTAAACCTAATACTTCAATTAATAAGTTAGATGCATATACTGTGTCTAACTTATCTATTAAATTATTTTGAAGTGCAAAGTTTATTAGTCTATTTATTTCATAATTAACGTTCATAATATCCCCCTAATTTTCAAACCCATTTGGATGACTTTGATGCCAGTTCCAAGCATCACTTATCATTTTCTTAACGTCATCAAATTCTGGTGTCCAACCTAATATTTCCTTTGCCTTTTGACTAGAAGCAACAAGCTTTGCTGGATCTCCTACACGTCTTTGCCCCATTACAACTTTTATTTCTTCTTTTGTTGCTTCTTTTGCTGCTTCTATCATTTCTTTTACAGTAAATCCTTTTCCACTACCTAAATTAAATATATTACTTTCATTTCCATCTCTTAGGTAATTAAGTGCTTTTATATGTGCATTTGCCAAATCTATTACATGTATATAATCTCTTATACATGTTCCATCATGAGTATCATAATCTTGACCAAATACCGTTATATATTCACGCTTTTTAAGCGGAACTTGAAGTATAAGTGGTACAAGATGCGTTTCTGGGTAATGATCTTCTCCAATATATCCTCCATCTATAGCACCTGCTACATTAAAGTATCTAAGTGATACATATCTAGTACCATATGCCTTATTTGTCCATTGCATCATTTTTTCCATAGCAAGTTTTGTTTCACCATATGTATTTGTAGGATTAGTTTCATCCTCTTCAATTATTGGTACTTGCTTTGGTTCTCCATATACCGCTGCTGTAGATGAAAATACTATTTTATCTATACTATGTTTTACCATAGTTTCAAGAACTACTTGAGTTCCATATACATTATTATCATAATATTCTAAAGGCTGCGTCATACTTACTCCAACTAAGGAGTTCGCTGCAAAGTGTATTACAGCTTCTATATCATTTTCAGTAAATACTTTATTCATAAACTCTCTATCTCTTATATCACCTTTATAAAATTTTGCATCTTTATGAAGTGCATCCATATGACCTGTTTGTAAATTATCAACTATTATTACATTTTCACCATTTTTTATAAGTTGATGAGATGTATGACTTCCTATATATCCAGCTCCACCTAATACTAATATTGACATCTTACTGTCCCCCTGATTATCCTATTTTTCTAGTACCATCTGCTATACTTCCTACATAAAAACTTGGTGCATACCCTATAACTTTTTCGTATTGAATTCCTACATTTTCTATAAATTTATCTACAAATTCATTTTTCACTATAGAAACTGAACAACCACCAAAACCAGCTCCTGTCATACGAGCACCTATTACTCCTTCTTGTTTTAATGATATATCTACTAATGTGTCTAATTCTAAACCAGTTACTTCATAGTCATTTTTAAGTGAATTATGAGAATCTACCATAAGTTTTCCAAATAACTCTATATTATTTTCCTCTAAAGCCTTTACTGCTTTTAAAGTTCTTTGATTTTCATAAACAGCATGTCTTGCTCTTTTTCTAATTGTATCATTTTTTATTAAATATGAATTATCATCAAATTCTTTTTCAGTTAATTCTCCTAATTCATTAATATCTAGCTTTACTTTAAGAGATTCTTTAGCACTAGCACATTCTTCACATCTCTCATTATATTTTGAATCAGCTAATCCTCTTCTTTTATTTGTATTTGATATTACTATTGAATATCCATCTAAATTTATATTACTATATCTATAGTTTAAAGTATTGCAATCTAATAATACAGCACAATCTTTTTTACCCATACCTATAGAAAATTGATCCATTATACCACAGCTAACACCTATAAATTTATTTTCAGCTTCCTGGCTCATCTTTACTATATCTATCATATCTATATTTAAATTATTATAATAATTACATATAGTACCCATTAATACTTCTATCGATGCCGATGAAGAAAGTCCCGCTCCATTTGGTATATTTCCATATACTAATATATCAATTCCACAATTTATATTATATTTATGATCTTGTAATATTTTAACTACACCTTTGGGATAATTTACCCAATCATCTTTTTTATCATAAATTATATTTTCTATATCAAATTCTATAATACCAATTTCTTCAAAATTTAATGAGTACATCCTAATCTTTTTATCATCTCTTTTACTTGTAAAACCATATGTTCCAAAAGATAATGCACAAGGAAAAACATGACCGCCATTATAATCAGTATGCTCTCCTATTAGATTAACTCTCCCTGGTGAGAAAAATATATCTTTACACTCTCTATTAAAAATGTTTTTAAATTCTAATTTTAATTTGTCAATCATTTTTATCCCCCCTGTATACAATTAATTTTCTATATTTTTAAGTTCATTTTCTACTTTGTTTATAATATTATTACTGTTATTTTTCATTAAATACCACTTCTCATTTAAAACTACTTTTTCATTTTTTCCTATAGTTTTTAACTTTCCTAGACTTTCTAATTCTAAAAATAATTCTTTTGTGTATATTTCAAAATTAACTCCATAATCAGAATAGTCTTCTACTTGTGTATATACATCATCAAATGTTTTTAAAAAAACATTTTCCCCCACACAATGAGCTGACCATCTATCTGTATTATTTAATCCTATTTTAAATGCTTGATTATTTTTAGTATCTTGAGTTATTTTTAAATATTTATCATCTACAAATTCCATTCTTTTATCATCAAGTTTTGTATATGCCCAATATGCGATTACTTTATTTGGAGTAAAATCCGTTTTGATATTACTTATTGGCGTTATTGAAACTCCATCCTTGCAAAGTGTAGTTATTGCCCATGGTGCTATAGTTTTTTCTCTTTCATCTAAGTTTATAATTTCATTACATATCTCTACTTTAGATGAATTTTTATCTAATACAATAGTTACTATTTTTTGAATATTATTATATTCTTCAATATTTCCTATTATTTTTACTCCATTTTCTACTTTTTCATATCTTATTGATGTATTTTCTGGATAATAACTACTTGGCATATACTCTGGGCTCATCCATAATCTATGACCACCGTATAAGTACCATTTATTATCAGTATATTGTTTATAATTACTTAAATCTTCAGTTACTAATCTATCTACATCTTCAAATAACATATTATCTTCGTTTACAAATGAATATCTTATAATTCTAGGTCCTAAGTCTAATGGGACGACTATCTCTATAATATCATTTGTTATGTAAATACTTTTTCCAAAATTACTATATTGTATTTCTTTAATATTTATATCCCCCATAAGCATCTCCTTTTTCATATAATATTTGTTAAATTTTTACTCTTACAATTATAGTAAACGATTACTATTTCTATGTAAAGAATAAATATAATAATTCAAAATATAATTTATGTATTTATACGTATTAACAAAAAATCCAGATATTTATTAATAAGTATCTGGATTTTTTATATATAATTCATCTAAAAATAGCTTTAATTCTTCATACATATAATTTAAATCATTCTCATCATAATAAAAATGACCCGAATTTTGTAAACAAACTATCCTGTTTTTACTATCTAACTTTTTCTTAAATACTTTTAAACTTCTATGACTAACAAGTTCATCTTTCATAGTATGCACTATTAAAATTGGTACTTTTACATTATTTAATTGCTTTCTTGATTTGATTATTAGATTAAACAAATCTATATATCTAGGTAACCATCTTAAATAAGTAAAAAATGAGCATCTATTCACACTAAATGCATTATAAGCATGATTTGTAAGCATATCATCTTCGTTTATTATACCTAGTGCTATTTTTACACTACTTCTTACAATATTTAATTTTATCCTTATATGCATTGGTGTTGAAATTGCTACAATACCCTTTATTTTTTCCTTATGTTCTATATATGATAAAATTGATAGCGTAGATCCCATAGAGTGTCCTACCAAAATTATATTTTTATATTTTTCCTTGTATATACATATTTCTTTATCTACACATTTAACCCATTTTTTTAAGCTACTATTAGCAAAATCTTTACCATTTTTTCCATGACCATCTAATAATATAGCTGATACAGAATATCCTTTATCCAAGGCAATTTTTGCGAAAGATTCAAACTGATTTGGTCCTTCTAATATTCCATGTATAAATATTATCATCGTATCAGAGTCTTTCTTTTCACTAGAAAAAGCTTTTTGTATATTTTTCTTTATCATAATTAAGGTCTCCAATATATTTTTACTCATAAAAAAATAGTGCTCTATACTTACAGTATACAGTACTATTTTTATAATTTTTTGAAAATTATTTCATGTGATTTCTTATTATTACATCAATAATATGATCCAAATTAACACTATCTTTATCTATATTTTCAAGTTCTAGAACATATTCCTCAAACTCAACTTCTATACAAACACAATGATCATTGTTATCATTTATATAATCAACTAATTTATAGTCTTTTATTTCTTCTTGTAAATATTCTTTTAATTCATCATATTCTATTTGGCTTATTTGGTTTTGCTTACTCTTACAACAACCTTTACCACTATTACAACATCCCATTGTATATACCTCTTATCTTTAGTCTTAATATTTATTTACCCTATATAAATATGGATAATCACCTTTTATATTATAACTTAATTTATACTTTTTAATAATATAAATTTTATATTAAAATAAATTCCAACTAATTTTATTTGTATTTTAAGTATTTTTATATATTTTGTATCTAAATCATAACTTTATAAATATTATATATTATACTGATATTTTGGAGGGAAAATAATGATATTTTTAGACAACTTAGTTTCTAACAGATTAGGTGGTAAGTCATTTTTTACTGAAGATAAAGAATTATATAAATTCGAAAAAATAAAAAAACTAACTAGAGAAGCTAAATTAAATAATCCAAACATAAAACTTATTGATATGGGTGTTGGAGAACCTGATAGAATGGCTGATGAATCTATAATTGATGTTTTAAATTTTGAAGCAAGAAAACCCGAAAATAGATTTTATGCCGATAATGGTATTATTGAATTTCAAGAGGCTGCTTGTAAATATATGCATAATATCTACAATGTAAATTTTCTAACTTCTGATAATATTATGCATGGGATAGGTTCTAAGTCTATTTTATCAATTTTACCTATGTGCTTTATAAATCCTGGTGACGTATGCTTAATGTCTGTTCCTGGATATCCAACTTTAGCAAGCTATACTAGGTTTTTAGGTGGAGAAGTTTATAATCTTCCTCTTTCTATATCTAATAATTTTTATCCAGATTTAGAAAATATACCAAAAGATATATTAAGTAAATCTAAAATGTTATATATAAATTATCCTAACAATCCTACTGGACAAGTTGCAACTTATGAATTCTATAAATATATTATTGATTTTGCTAATAAAAATAATATTTTAATCGTATGTGATGCAGCTTATGGTAATTTAACTTATGACGGTTACAAACCTTTTAGTATTTTAAACGTAGATGGTGCTTTAGATGTTTGTGTTGAAATTCACTCTCTTTCTAAATCTTTCAATATGACTGGATGGAGACTTGCTTTTTTAGTTGGTAATAAAAAGATGATTAAACTTTATTCCACTATGAAATCTCATGCAGACTCTGGCCAATTTAGACCAATTCAATTAGCTGGTGCTTACGCCTTAGATCATTATAGTTTAATTGATTCAAATATTGATAGATATTCTAGAAGGCTGAATTTATTAACAAAAACATTAAGAGAAGTTGGCTTTGATGCAAAAAAACCTAAGGGTGGTTTTTATATATATGTACCTATACCTAAAAAAGTAAAAAATAGTATTACTTTTAAAAATGCAGAGGATACATCTCTTTATATTTTATCTAATGCTCTTATATCTACAGTTCCTTGGGATGATTGTGGTGGTTTTTTAAGATTTTCCGCAACTTATGATGCTGATACTATTGACGATGAAATAGAAATTATGAACGAACTTAAAAAACGATTATTCTCTTTAAATCTAGAGTTTTAAATATAAATAAAGGAGTTCTTATTAATGATGAACATCATTTTAAGCAACTCCTTTACTTTTTAATTTTTAACTCTAACCCTTAAATTAATTCCTAAAGAATTTGCTATTTCATATGATTTTTCAATTTCTTCTTTAGATATTTCATCTACTACTGAAAAGTTAACTTCGTTTATATATTTTTTGCAATCACTTGCAAACTTTAACATATAATCAAATGATTTTTCCCCAAACTTTGGTTTGGTAACTTCATTATATGCTTGTTTATTTGGTGCATTTAAACTAATAGATATTGAATCTATTACTCCTTTTAGCATATATGCAGTATCTTTTTCATGTATTAAATCACTTAAACCATTAGTATTTACTCTTATTTTTATATTACTTTTATTTTTAATAAATTCAGATATTTTTATTACATCGTTGATTCTAACTAATGGCTCTCCGTATCCACAAAATACAACTTCTTTATATTCATCTAAATTATATTTATTAAAAGCTTCTTTCACTTCATCTATTGTTGGTTCATGTTCTAACCATAAGTTTCCACTACCTTCTACTTCATCACTTTCATCTCTTATACAAAATACACATCTACATGGACATTGATTAGTTATATTTATATAAAGACTATCTTTTATAGTGTATAAAACGTTCATATAATTCCCCCACCTTAAATTTATTTTTAATTAAAATATTGTTTTTTTATTCCTATCTTATCAAATGTTATACCTATTAATATAAATACAAGGAAACTCCCTACTGGTTGTGCTAATCCTATTATTGAAAATACAAATGAACTAGTAAAACTTCCTACTATGAATCCCTCTGCAATCATATATAATATCCACCCTACAAATCCTGCTACAAAAGATCCAGCTATATTTCTCTTATTTATTATATCAGTATCTCTAGATGTTAAAAATAATACTAGGATTGGCTTTATAAGCAATGTTGGTATCATCCATATAGAAGAACCTGTTACTAAATCTGCCATAGATGCACCAATAGCTGCACATATCATTGCATAAGGCCTTGGAAGTAGTGCTGCCCCTAAATATATAAATGCATCACCTATATGTACATATCCATTATTAGCTCCCACAGGTATATGAAATATATATGCTGTAGTCAAACATATTAATGCTGCAAGCAAAGATGCTGTAACCATATCTCTAGTTTTTTTATTTCTATTATTTATAGACCTCAAATTATCCCTCCATAATTTTAATATTTTACTTTATATTACTATCAATATAGCAAATTTTGTATAGTATTTTTCATTTTTTTATTAAATATTCCATTGTACCCCTACAATTTTTCATATAATAAAAGACGAGAAACTAACTTCTCGTCTTTTATTTACTTATATTCTTTTTCCATTTGATGTTTTATTTCTGCTGAAAATTTCTTTTGTTCAAATTTATCCATCATTTGATCTTTCTTTTCTTCCATTATATGAACTGCACCTTCAATGTTATCTCTAACATCATTAGCTACTTCTTTCGCCATATACTCTGCCTTTTTAGCTGTTTTCTTTAAATCTTTTTTTAATTCATTCATATTATCCATAATCTTCACTCCTTTATTTATACTTTTAATATAATAGTAGATGTTTTTTCATCTACTATTATATTGCCCAATATATTATTTAAAATTTATAATGATTTAACTATTTCTATACTTCAATCATATTATACTAATAAAAAAAGGAGTGATTTTATGACATCTTATATAATGTATAGTCTATGTGTATTAGTTTTTATAATTTCTTTTATAAAAGATAAGAATAAAACTAAAAATTCCCTTAAAAGTGCTTTTAAATCTTTTGAGAATATAATGCCACAGTTTCTTTTTATAATGATTGTTATCTCAATAGTTTTAACAATTATAAATCCAAATACTATCTCTAATCTTATTGGTCCAGAGTCTGGAATTTTAGGAATTTTAGTTTCTACTATTATTGGATCTATTACAATGATGCCAACATTTGTAGCTTTTTCAACTGGTGATGCTTTACTAAAAAGTGGTGCTGGATATGCTCAGATTGCAGCAATGATTTCAACACTTACTATGGTTGGAGTTTTAACTTTTTCACTAGAAGCAAAATATATAGGTAAAAAGGCTGCTTTTTTCAGAAATTTCATCGCTTTCTTATTTGCATTTCTTGTTGCATTTTTTGTTGGAGGTGTATTTTAAATAATGAATATAAAATTTATTTTAAACCGATATAAGTATTTTTTAATCAGCTTTATAATTTGTGTTATTATATACTTCTTCAATAATACTTTAGGTTCAAATATTTTCATAAGTGCAAAATCTAACCTTTTTCAAATGCTTTCTATACTTCCTCCAGTTATGATATTACTTGGATTTTTAGATGTTTGGATTCCACGAGAATATTTTGTTAAATATATGGGTAAGGATTCTGGTATATTAGGAATATTTTTATCTTTTTTAATAGCATTTTTTGCTGCTGGACCTATGTATGCAGCTTTTCCATTTACCGCTGTACTATTAAAGAAAGGTGCTAAATTTTCTAATGTAATTATTTTCTTAAATGCCTGGTGTGTTACTAAATTTTCAACACTATTATTTGAAGTAGGTGCTCTTGGATATAAATTTACATTAGTCAGACTTTTGATAGATATTCCTGGCGTTATTATAATGGGATATATTGTAGATTATTTTGTTAATAAAAATAAAAAAACATCCCTATAAATTATATTCTTATAGGGATTAATTAGGTGTAATGATGACTCCATATTAGGATGTGAGGGAGGTTCACCACTACGATGGGTATTTATATAATACATTTTTTATATGAAGTTTTTATGATTTTCTTGTGAATAATATTTGAAATTTAATTAATTTTAAAATTCCACAAAAAATACTACTGAATTATCTCTATTTTTTAATTCATGATAAAATCCATGACTATTAAATATTTGACTTACTAAGTACAACCCTAGTCCACTTCCTCCAGTTTTTCTAGATCTAGACTTTTCTATTCTAAAAAATGGTTTGAATATTTCTTCTAAATATTTTCCCTCTATTTTTACTCCTGTGTTTTCAATCTCTAGACACACTTTTTTAGAAGTTAACTTCTTACCCACCTTAATTTGATTTGAATATAATCTTATTATAATATTTTCCCCTTTAGGAGAATATTTTATAGCATTATTTATTATATTGTTTATAGCTTTAGCTATTCTTTCTTGATCACATTCTATAAAGATGTCTTCTTGAATTTTTAAAACTGTCTTTATATTTTTTTCTTCTATTAAAAATAATTGTCTTTTTAGTAACTTATGTAGTAAATTACTTAAATTTACTTTTGTTAAAGATAAATCTTTTTCTAATATTTCACACTTTGATACTTCTATCATTTCAGTTACTAATTCTTTTAATTCTTGTGTACAATCATATGACTTTTTAAGATATACATCCCTATCTTTATATTTTCCTATATTATAAATCATGCCCTCTAATTGGCCACTAATAATAGTTATCGGAGTTTTTAACTCATGGGATATTGTTGCAACAAAGTCTTTTCTTCTATTTTCTGACTCTCTTTCACTTTCTATTATATTTATTAAAGGCTTAGTTATAACATTGGAATATATATACGCTCCTAATATACCTATTAAAATTGCTACCATTATAATATACGGCATCAAGTTTCTAATTACATTACTAGCTTCATCTATTGGTTGTAGTGGCATTATTATTTCTAATGTATAAGGCTCTTTAGAATCTTTAGTATATATAGGCATAGTTAGTGTATATTCATCTTTTTTATTATTTAAAATATACTTATTATATTTTAGTACAATAACTTCATTATTTCCATATATAACTTTTCCACTTCGATTTTTTAATAGTATTGCTAAATTTTGATCTTTACCCATATAATAAAGTCTTTCCTCTAAAAAATCTGTACTATAATTAATTGAGCTTTCACTTAAAGATTTTGCATTTCGTTCTAATAGATCTATCTTATATTTATGGTAATATGATGGTAATAAAAAATATAAAATTAAATATATAATTACTGCTAATGCTACTAATAATACTGTAGTTATTGAAAATAACTTGTACTTTATATTTAAATTTTCCCACTTATCAAATATCTTTTTCAAGTGTATATCCTATCCCTTTTACAGTTTTTATATATGGTAGTGATATTTTTTTTCTAATATTTTTTATATGTGCATCTACTATCCTTGTATCACCATAATAATCATATCCCCATATACTATCTAATAAATTTTCCCTTGTTATTACTTGAGGGTATTTTTCTATTAATGTTTTTAATATATTAAATTCTTTTAATGTAAGTTCTATACTTTCTTCCTCTATATTTGCTGAATATGTATTTAAATCTAGTTTTAAATCTTCAAATTCTATAAAATTATCATTACTAGTTTTTGAACTTCGTCTTAAAATTGCCTCTACTCTTTTTATAAGTAAATTAAACGAAAAAGGCTTTGTTATATAGTCATCACATTCTAACTCAAAGCCTTTAACTTGGTTACTTTCATCATTTAATGCTGTTAAAAATATGATTGGCACCGTAGATGATTTTCTAATCATTTTACATACAGAGTATCCATCTAAATTAGGCATCATTACATCTAAAATAACTAAATCATAATTTCCTTGTTTGAATTTTTGTATTCCTTCTAATCCATCATTAGCAGAATCTATTGTATATCCTTCTGAACTTAAAAACTCTACAATTAATTCTTGTATACTTGAATCATCTTCTACTACTAAAATCGATGCTCTCATTTAATCAACTCCTATACTTTTATTTACCTGTTATTGTAAATTTTATATTATCTATATGAATTTTATATGAATTTTTATATTAATTAGTATACACAAAAATCTAATTTGGGTGTATATAAAATAGGCCTATCTTATACTTTAAGACAGACCTTATTTTAATAAATCGTATATTTAATTTTTTTAAATAAGCTAAAAACCTTAATCTCATGCTAAATTATGCCTTTTAGTTTATTCTTTAATGTTATCTCCTAGTATATGGTTTAAATTTTTTAAGTCTAAGTGCATTACTAACTACTGAAACTGAGCTTAAACTCATAGCTCCTGCTGCAAACATTGGATTTAAAAGTGGTCCTCCAAATATATATAAAAGTCCTGCTGCTATTGGAATACCTATAATATTATATCCAAATGCCCAAAATAAGTTTTGTTTTATATTTTTTATAGTTTCATGACTTAATTTTATACCTGTCGGAACATCCATTAAATCACTTTTCATTAAAACTATATCAGCAGATTCTATAGCAACATCTGTCCCACTTCCTATGGCTATTCCTATATTTGCTTTAGCTAAAGCTGGTGCATCATTTATTCCATCACCTACCATTGCGACGAATTTACCTTGTTTTTGTAATTTATCGACTTCATTTGATTTATCCTTTGGTAAAACCTCAGAAAGTACGATATCTATTCCGACTTGTTTTGCTATTGCATTTGCAGTCTTTTTATTATCTCCCGTTACCATAGCCACTTTTATTCCCATATTATGAAGTTTTTCTATAGCTTCTTTACTACTTTCCTTAACTATATCGGCTACTGCTATTATACCTGCTATTTTATTATCAAATGAAATATACATTGGTGTCTTCCCTTGTCCTGCTAAATAATCTGCTTTTTCTTCTAACTCTACTAAACTAATATTTTTATCATTCATAAGTTTTTTATTTCCCAGTAAAATATCTTTATTATCTATATTAACTTCTATACCATGCCCTGGTATTGCCAAAAATTTATCTACTTTCATAAATTCAATATTTTTATCTATACCATATTTAACTATAGCTTCACCAAGTGGATGTTCTGAGTCTTTTTCTGAACTTGATGCTATCTTTATAAAGTAATCTTTATCTACACCTTCACTTAAAACTATATCTGTAACTACAGGTTTTCCTTCTGTTATTGTACCTGTTTTATCAAATATTACTGTATCTATTTTGTGTGCAGATTCTAGTGCTTCTCCACCTTTTATTAATATACCATTTTCAGCACCTTTTCCTGTACCTACCATTATTGCAGTAGGCGTTGCTAATCCAAGTGCACATGGGCAAGCTATTACAAGTACAGATATAAATATTTTAAGAGCAAACTCTACGTCTTTATCTCCAACAAAATACCATAAAAATGATGTTAAAAAAGCTAAAATAATTACTATTGGAACAAAATAACCTGATACCGTATCTGCAAGTTTAGCAATGGGAGCTTTTTTACCTTGAGCATCTTCTACTAATTTTATTATTTGAGAAAGTGCCGTATCACTACCTACTTTATCTGCTTTAAATTTAATACTTCCATTTTTATTTATACTGGCTCCTGTTACTTTATCACCTATATTTTTTTCAACTGGCATACTTTCTCCTGTAAGCATTGATTCATCTACAGATGTATGACCATCTACAACAATACCATCTACAGGTATTTTACTACCTGGTTTAACTAATATTATATCTCCTACCTGAACTTCTTCTATTAGAATTTCCATTTCTTTATTATCAACTATTACTATAGCAGTTTTTGGTTGGAGTCCCATAAGCTTTTTAATAGCTTCTGATGTTTTACCTTTACATCTTGATTCTAAATATTTCCCAAGTAATATTAGAGCTATTATTATTCCTGCACTTTCATAATATAATTGATGGTGATGCATACCTTTAATACTTCCATTTGCTATTTGAACCGTTGTGTATAAACTATATGAAAATGCTGCCAGCGTTCCTATTGCAACTAAAGAATCCATATTAGGACTTTTACTTAAAATTGCTTTAGTTCCATTTATATAGAATTTATATCCAACTCCTATTATAGGAAGTACTAATACTAGCTGAATAAGTGCATAATTTAATGTACTTTCTATTGGATCTATAATTTGTGGGATTGGCCATGGCCCAAAAGGTCTTATAATCATAGGTCCCATAGCTATATAAAATAACGGTATTGCAAATATTGTAGCAATTACAAATTTACTAAATAAACTTTTTATTTCTTTTTCTTTTTTTATTTTATCTTCGTCTATTGTACTATTTTTAATTTCTTCTACTGGTTTATATCCCGCTTTTTCTATTACTGATTTTATTTGTGATAATTTAATTTTTGATGGATTATAACTTATGCTTGCTTTATCAGTAGCTATATTTACACTAATATTTTCTATTCCATCTAATTTTTTTACTACCCTTTCTACTGCCCTTGCACAAGATGCACAAGTCATACCTTCTATCTTTATATCTATTTTTTTGCTTTTTTCATCTTTTATTACTCCGTATCCCGCTTTTTCTATTGATTTTTTTATATCATCAAATCCTACTTTATCGCTATAATATTCTATCGTAAGTTTTTCTGTTGCTATATTTACATTTTGTTCGTTTACTCCATCTATTTTTTTAACTACTCTTTCTACTGCCTTTGCACACGCTGAACAGGTCATACCTGTTATTTTATAGGTTTCATTTATTTTTTTTGACTCCATATTGTATCTCCTTTTTTATTTATATTAAATATTATCTAAACATTTAGCATATACCCCCCGTAGGTATATACTAAAACATTTTTATTAATATATCAACTTTTTTATTTAAAGAAACATAATTATTATTTATAGGCATAAAAAAGGAGCTAATCTATATTTGATACAGCCCCTATATATATTCTTTTTAATCTCTTCTACTTCTTATATAATCAATTGCAATATATATAACAACAATTACTGTTATTATAACTACAACTTTTATTATCCATGAACTAGTTCCAAATCCATACATCATTCTACCAAATGGATTTGAATAGCCTCCATAGTAACTTCTATTATTTCTAAATATAGGTCTAGAGCTGTTTCCTCCGTAATCATCATAGTTTTTAGAGCTATTACCTCCACTGCTATTAGTTTTTGGCTTAGTAGAGAAATTTCCAGAGTCTGGTTTCACAGTACTATTTGAATTTGATTTAAAGCTACCACTATTTGATTTACTTGAAAAACCACCAGAATCAGGTTTTATAGTAGTAGACTTTGGTTTTGTAGAAAAGCCTTTACTTCCTCCAGAGCTAAATCCACTAGATTTCGGTTGTGACTTTGATGATTCTGCTACAATATATTCTGAATTATCTTGAGCATACACATCTGTACTATAAAATAAAACTGAAATGTATGTAAATAAGAATATAAATGTAGTTAAAAAACATATTAACTTATTCTTATTACTTCTCATGTTATACTCTTAACCCCATTTCTATAAATTTATCATTAATTCTGATAAGTTCATCTTGTGTATCATCTTCTATAACAGATTCATAATACTCTTCACCTTTAAACTTTGAATATTTTAGTATATGTTGATTGTCATAATCTTTACTATCTACTAAATAAACATATCTTGAGTAATTTCCTTCATTATCTTTTTCTACTAAGTATCCTAATACATTAAATATAAATTCTTCATCTCCTTGATAAAGAGATACTGTATCTTGAGTATTTGTGAGTAATGTATTTTGTTTGTTACACTCTAGTACATATTCTTTTTCTCTGCAATTAAAACATTGATTCATAGGACATACATTTACACAATTTATACATTTACATTGTCTACACTTATCTAGTTTATCTATATCTATACGCTTACTTTGAGTCATATATTCATATATTTTTTCTTCTGAACTTTTTTCAACTTTAAACAACTTTCCAAATAAGCCTTTTTTATTTTTAGTATTTAATTCTTTTTCTAAATTATCTAAAAACTTCATATAATCTTTTAAAGTATCTACTTTTTTAATAAAGCTTCTTTTATTTATCTCTTTTTCATCTAGCATTTGTCTCAAATCATCACACGAAAATACTAAATCTGTATAAATTTTACTATATTTATTTTTTTCTCTAGAAATCACAACAAAATCTCCCTCACTTTTCACAAAAATATTATTAAAGGTAGATAGCTTTTAACCATCTACCTATATATACTACTTTCTATATATACTACTTTTTCATTTGCTCTTTTATTCTCTCTAGTTCATTATTTATCTTTGAGTCTACTACTGGTGAATCATTTATATACTCATCAAGCAATGTATCTTCATCTTTTGGCTTTAAATCTTCTAGCGCTTTACCGTAGTTTTCTTTTTGAGATACTTTCTTTTCTAGTTCATCTAAGTTTATTCCATTATCATTATTAAGACCTGCTAAAGTTTCATTTATTTCATTACTTATTTCGGCGACATCAAGTCTAGTCGCTAATTCTTGCTTTTTAGATTTCATCTTAGAAATTTCTATTTCTAGTTCTTGTATTTTATTTTTTATAACTTGTATTTTTTCATCTTGATCTTTTATTCTAGCAACTATCGCTGTTATTTTTTCTTGTAATTCTAATTTTTGTTTTACAAAGGTTTGTGCTTTCTCAGTATCTTCTTTTAATATAGCTGCTTTTATAGCTTCCTCATATTTATTAACTTTTTCTTCTAATTCTTTTCTGTCTCTTCTTATGCTATCTACTGACGCTATAAAATTTGCACATTGTTTTTTAGCATCTTGAAGTAATTTTTCTTTTTT
>JAVXLU010000004.1:0-43422 GCA_036646635.1 Romboutsia sp. | reverse complement strand
AGAACTTAGAGTTGTAGATAGATGGTATCCATCTTCAAAGACTTGTAGTAACTGTGGAGAGATTAAAAAAGATTTAAAACTTAAAGATAGAGTTTACAACTGTAATTGTGGGCTTATTATTGATAGAGATTTAAATGCTTCTATAAATCTTAAAAATGCTAAAAAATATAAGATAGCTTAAAATTAAGAGTACTTATATGTGTACGGAGGGCTAACTTCGGAATTTAAGTCTGTGGATAACTATACCAAATCGTAGTAGCTAAGGCAAGACGAGGTTCTGTGAAACAGAAATAATCTCAATATGGATACATATGACCATATTTTGAGTAGCAGATTGATTATGAGTTTAAGAAAAAGAATAGCTTCACTAGCTATATGTGGGACTTTAGTCCTGGGAAATATAAACTTTGCTTTTGCAGATGGTGCTAGAGTTGTAACAATTGGTATTAACAATAGCCCTGAACAAAGAGCTACTATTTTAAAATACTTTGGAGTTAATGAAAATGAAGCTGTAATATTAGAAGTTAATAACCAAGAAGAAAGAAAATACTTACAAGGTGTTGCTACTGAAGCACAGTTAGGTAAAAAAACTTACTCTTGTGCTTATGTTGAACCAACGAAAGCTGGTAGCGGTATAAATGTTAAAACTGCTAACCTTACATGGTTAACGTCTTCAATGGTTGCATCTACATTATCTACAGCAGGTCTAACAGATGCTGATGTAGTAGTTGCAAGTACATTCCCAGTTAGCGGTACAGGAGTAATATTATAATATATATTTATATTGCATAGCTCCGTATGTAAAGAAATTTGCATAGGACACAACTTTAATTGCAGGTAATCCCTAAAGCTCTACACCACAATATATCTGAAAAGAATATATGATGGCACGAAAGTAGAAAAAACGTAGAGATGAATATAAGGTTAAATCCTAAGTATTCTAAAACAATGGGTGTTCATGCAGGGAAGCTCCTACGTCTACAGATATGGAGAACCTCCAACGACTATCCCTGAAATGGGAGTACACTACAAGCTATTGGTAGTGGAAATAGGTTGCCCCTAACGTATGATTCGAGGGTGAAGAAATAGTCTTCTCACGTTCTGAAAAGAAGTGGTCATTAGAGTAATCGAAATGACATTATAAGTGTAGCGACTTATAATAAAAGTTGTTATCCTTATTAGGTTAACATAAAGGCTTTAACTGGAATAATGAAAGCATTTGAGGATTCTACTGGAAAACCTCTTGAAGAAGAAAAGAAAGAATTAGCATCTGAGGAATTAATAATAACAGGCGACTTAGGTGAAGATATAGGTGCCGATAAAGCAACTGGTATAGTTAATGATATAAAAACAGAAATAATTAAAAACAATACTAGTGATACAATTCAAATTGCTGACACTATAAACAATATAACTAATAACTATAATGTTACATTAACACCTGAGCAACAAAAACAATTAGAAGATTTAATGGCTAAAATAGCTAAACAGGATTATGATTATAATCAAATGAAAGATACTTTAAATGGTATAAAAGAAACTGTTAATGACAAATTAGATGAACTGGGAGAAGGTCTTAACCAAGGATTCTTTGACTCTATAAAAAATTGGTTTATCGGTATAGGAGACTGGTTCGCTGGTTTATTCGGCGGAAGTGAAGATAAAGACTTAGGTATTTTAGGTTCTACTAATGATAGTGTATTAGGAGATAATGCTATCATAGATGCAACTGATAAAGATGCTATAAACTTACCTTCTAGTGAAGAGGTTGAAGGTTTCTTCGCTAAAATATGGAATTGGTTCACAGGACTATTTGATGAAAATAATTCTAATAAAATAGAAGATAATAATACAACCGCTCCACCAAATGAGGAATCTAATGATGATTCTACTGGAGATAGCTCTGTTGACTCATTAGAACAAAACTCTACTGTAGATGAAAATGTTCAACCTGAAGAAAATAATAACACAAATAACTCTAGTAATATTGATGAATTGAATTCACACGATAATAATACTCAAGAACAGCTAATTAATTAAAATTATTTTAAATTTTCTATTCTAGCCTAATACAAAATATGATATTTTATCTTTATCTGATGTAGCAATAGCTCAATAAAGTTAAAAAGACGTTATGCATAAGCATATCGTCTTTTTTAACTAGTAATTAATATGAAAAATCTATAAATTAGTTTATCGATTCTATCATTTTAGGACTATCATTTCTTACACCTGAATAAGCTGCTATTATTGTAATAATATTCATAATTATAAATATCATAAACCCTAATTTGTATCCAATAATTAAATTAGATGAATTCAACTGTATAATAAATGCAATAAATAAATTTATTAATCCACTTCCTAAAAATTCAGAAGTATTAACTATACTTGTAGATAAACCTGAATAAATTGCACTATTTTTATATTTAACATCATTAAATGCTTGAAGATGCGACATATTTATACATCCAATTATGAAAAATAATATTGGTAATAATCCAATCGGTGGTTTCATATCGCATATCACTATAATAAAAGTCCATAAAATTACATTTATACTTGCTCCAATTATTATTATATTAAATTTACTAGTTTTTATTTTACTAAATAATACATTCATAATTATAGATCCACACACAAACCCATAAGTTAAGAATGAAATTATAAATGCTGAAATATTTTTACTTACTCCATATATATCTACTATATATTGAACTCCCCAAAGACTCGCAAATGCAGTTGATACTCCTACTAAAGAAAATAAAATTAATGAATTATACCAAGTTGATTTATTTTTTATTACTGATTTAATTCCTTCTTTTAAATTTATTTTCTCAACTACTTCACTTTCAAGTTCTATATCAAATCCATATTCCTTTGGACTATTTTTAACTATTGTATATATAAATACACCAATAACTAATCCAATTATTCCTATTAATAAAAATGAACTTCTCCAGCCTATAAAATCATTTAAAAATACTAGTGGAAAAGTTGCAAAAACTGATCCTAAGTTCCCTATAAACGAAAATTTAGTTGTTGCAGATGAAAATTCTTCTTGCTTAAACCAACTTCCCTGTATCTTAAATATAGAAAGTAAGATAACCGATGTACCTGCACCCACCATTATACGAGAAATATATGCTATTGATATATTTTGCATAATAGAAAACAATATTGATCCTATACTTGCTATTATTATACCTATACTACTCACTTTTCTAGCCCCATACTTATCTATAAGAAGTCCTGCTGGTATCTGCATAAAAGCATATGCATATAAAGTAAATGATGCAATATTTGATACTTGAACTGAATTAAATCCTAATTCACTAGATAGGTTATCTGATATTACAGCTGTTGACATTCTTAAAAATAAAACTAGTACAAATGAAAGTGTTAATATGCCCCACACGCTCCATTTAGTCTTTGAATAACTTTTCATTTTATGTAACCTCCAAATTCATTAAAAAAACTCTATTTAACTATTTTAAATTAAATATAAAATAAGTATTGTACACTCCCATATACAATACTTATTTTATATTTAATATTAACATTTAATATTTATTCCGTTTCCATAATATTCCCCAATATACTAGAATTTTCTTATCTAATATAAATCCGATTACTCTTACCACTTATAAAATTATTTCTCATGTTCTGTACTATATAATATATATAAATCCCTAACCCCTTTTATATTATATACCAAACCCTTTGTCGAAATTTGTATATTCTTGCTTATTTAGTTTTCAATTTTATGATTTTTTAATAATATAGGGTAATATAACTAAATATCTAGTAAATTAGTGTAATTTTGGTATATAATTCCGATTAATTTTTCTTTAGAAATTTGTTTATAATTAGATATTTTTAAAATAACTTCTTTTATAGTGCTTGGATGTCCATATTCTCCATTTATCCACTCTAATGCTGTCGGTCCATCAGTTTCTACTAATAACTTATCAAGTGGTATCTTATCAAGTAAGTCATAAACATTTTGTGAATAGCCTATATCTACACTAATAGTAAAGTAACATCCCAAACTTATTAACTTTTCTAAAATATTCATATCACCACTATACCAATGTATTATAGTTTTATTATGTTCATATTCTCTTAAAGTGTTGTATATAATTTCTTCTGCACCTTTAGTATGTAAAATAACTACTTTATTTCTTTTTATACTTTCTTTAAGTATAAAATTAAAAATTTCATTTTGCTTATCATAAGTTGAGGTGTCTTCTATCCAAAAATAATCTAGTCCTATTTCTCCTATTATTTCACTTTCTTCAATATAAGGAATTAATTGTTCTAAATCACCTTCAAATTCATATGCTTTCCATGGATGTATTCCAAAGCAAGGCTTTATGTATTTACTTCTTTTACTATACTCCTTATTTTTAAGATAGCTTTTTATATCCATACTATTAGCTAGTGTAAGTATTCTATTATTATTTATATCCTCAATTGCATCTTCTATATTTTCTCCAAAAAAATCTAAATGTGTATGCACATCTACATACAGACTTAATTCTTTATCCATTTTTATCACATCCATTTATATAAATATTCTTTATAGATAATTATATCATATATATTTATCTATAAAGAGTATTTATATTTTTTTGTATTTTGTATTCTTATTAAAATTAAATAGAATTAGTAATTAAAATATTTGAATTTCATATTATTAAAATAAAAGGTAGGTGTTTAGATATGATTAATATAATAAAGTTTCCATTTAATTCTTTAGCTATTGCAAGATTAGATAATGATAATGTGATTCATAACCATAGATATCATTACTGTCCAATTGGAAAAGTTAGTGGAGATATAATTTTTGATAAAGATGACAATCCTATTGGTAGTGTTGATAAAAATGGAGTAGTATATAGTCATCATAAAAATAATACTCCTATTGGAAAAACCAACTCAGATGGTTTTATTTATGAAAATGATATTTTAGTTGGTAGAATCGATAATTCTAATCCCTTATTAGCTGGTGCTGCTTATCTATTATTAATTCACAATAATAGAATATAAAAAAGATAAAGTACCTTAATATTTAGGTACTTTATCTTTTTTTATATAAAATATATTTTTCCAAATTAATTTTATAATTACTGATAATACTATAAAATAAACACCTGTAAATAATAAACTATTACTTACTATAAAGTGTATTATTGCTAAAGTTAAAACCGTAAACATCGACTTTATCATTGTTATAATATTTTCACCTGAATTAGTATTTTTATATTCAGATGAAAAAGGCAGTTCTTTTTTATTAATTTTAAATGTAATCATAGATGTAAGTATTGTAATTGCAAATATAGTAAGTAAATGAACTATCACCTTAACTTTAAATATTAATAAAAATCCTATACTTAAAATAGTAAATATCGGAAGTATTAATTTATATATACATGATTTAAACATACCTATATATATACTTTTCTCATCTTTTATAGGTAATATATCATAAATCCAAGATGCTTCATATTGACTAGAAAATTTAAGCGTTGTAATTATAGTTTGACTCATTAAAACACATAAATATGCGGTAAAATAGTATTTACTATTTTGAATACTCTCCATGTAATTTATCAATCCACTAGAATCATATGAAGATGCTATCATTATAAATGGCATAAAACTTGCCATAGCTAATGATGGATATATTTTTGTTTTAAAATCTCTATCTTTATCTAATACATTATAAATAAAGTTAAAAAATACTCTTTCTTCTTTATTTTTACACATAAATTTACTTGCTTTATAAGATTTACTCTCTTTATTTTTTCTACTTTTATATGTATTATCATTTAGTTTCTGAAGATTATACTCAAACGTTGGTATAAGATTTATATATATAATTATAGATATAATAGGTACTACTAATGATAATATACTTAAAATTCTTATGATATTATCTGGTGGATTACCTGAAAATATATTAAATCCTGCTCCAAACCACATTGGAGTAAGTAGTATATTCCAAATTTTAGGATTATATATAAACTCCATATCTACAAAGGTAAATGCTCTTGCTATAAATTGATATCCTATTACAAATATCAATAAAAATCCAATTTGAAAAGTATTTATCATATCTTTTAATTTTTCACCACTAAATAATTTTAATATTATAAAATACATACTAGCAGTCACTATAATCATTAGTATATCAATTAAGAATATACTTACTAAAAGTACTATAAAAAACTTTATTCCATATCTAAATGATGCAATAAGTGCACCTCCACATATTGATAAACTTAATAAAGATATATATATAAATATATGAGTAATCTTCGCTGCATTTAAAGTTTTTGAATCTATACCTTTTGTTATTAATATGTCTTTATCATTTATATCTAGTATTACACTTGAAAAATCTGATATAAATACACTTAAAATCATTATCATAAAAAAGCTAAAATACAAACTCATTTTTATTATAGGATTTATATCCATAATAATTATAGGTGCTGAAAATAATCCTACTATTCCATAGATTATTAATGAACCAAAAAAGTTATTTTTATCTTTATTGTTATTTTCATCTAAACTAGATATATTCTGTCCTCGTCTACCATCCATTACTAATTTAGATTGAATAATTAATCTCATTATTTTATAGTTTACTCCAAGTTTTTGGTAGATATCTTTAAATAAGTCTAAGATTTTTAATATAAAAAATTCTTTCATATTTATTCTCCTTTTAGTATATCTACAAATTTATTTGCAAGTTCACTATGTTCATTAAAACCTGTAAGATTATTAAATATTTCTTCTAAGGAACCTTCAAAATTACAATTTTTAATTTCTTCAAAATTACCATCAGCAACTATGTTTCCTTCATTTAAAAGAATTATTCTATCACTAAGTTTTTCAACTACCTCCATAATATGAGATGAGTAAAATATTGTTTTTCCATCTTCTTTTAATTTTTGTAGTATCTCTTTTATAAGAAGTACACTATTTGCATCAAGTCCACTTAGTGGTTCATCTAAAAATAGTATATCTGGATTATGAAGTAATGCTGATATTATTACAACTTTTTGCTTCATTCCTTTTGAAAAAGATGCAAGTCTTGAATTATAAGCTTCTCCTATACCTAAAACTCCCATAAGATTTAAAGCTTTTTCATCAGATTTTTCATATTCTAATCCATATATTTGTCCTGTAAATGTAAGATATTCTCTGGCTGTTAGACTTTCATATAATTTTGCTATCTCTGGTACGTACCCTATTTTTTCTTTGTACTCATTTTCTTCGTCTTCTATATTTTTTCCAAATATAGATACATTTCCACTATATCCTTTTACTAACCCCAAAAGGATTTTTATTGTAGTACTTTTACCCGCTCCATTTGATCCTATATACCCAATTATATTTCCTTTATATATATCTAAATTAATTCCTTTTAATACTTCTTTATCTCCATAATTCATTTTAAGGTCTTTTATCTCTATTATTTTTTGTGAATTATACATTTTGCCTCCCAATAAAACTATTAATTATTTGATATTATTATAACATAGTAATAGTGGTAGTCCTATAATAATTATTTAAATAATTATACTGCTATTTACTCATTTCCTTTGATTTTTCAATACATGCTCCTATTGCTTTTATTATAGATCCTCTCATTCCTTCTTCTTCTAAAACCCTTACTGCTTCTATTGTTGTTCCACCAGGAGAACATACCATATCTTTTAATTGTCCCGGGTGGGTACCCGTTTCTAATACCATCTTAGCTGCGCCTAGTACTCCTTGTGCACAAAATTTATATGCCTTATTTCTTGGCATACCATTAAGTACACATGCATCAGCCATAGCTTCTATAAACATAAATACATATGCAGGAGATGATCCACTAGCTCCTATTACCGCATCTATTAAGTATTCTTCCACAACTTCACTTTTTCCAAATGAGCCAAATATTGATTTAACTATTTCTAAATCTTTTTCACATATATTTTTATTTGGACATAATGCACTCATACCTTCATTTACTAAAGCTGGTGTATTTGGCATAGTTCTTATTATTTTTTTATCATTTCCTATTATTTTTTCTATATTTTCTATACTTTTTCCAGCTGCTATAGTTACTATTATTTTTTTATCATTTATTAAATCATATATTTCTTTTAATACAATATCGTAAATATTAGGTTTTACTGCAACTACTATTATATCTGATTTTTCAACGACTTCTCTTGATTCTTTAGTTACATTTATATTAAATCTATTGCTTACTCTATGTAGTGTTTCTTCACTTTTTGCTGATGCTATAATATCATTTGTATTTACTAATTTAGAATTAACTATTCCACCTATCATAGAACTTGCCATATTTCCTGCCCCTATGAACCCTATTTTCATATGTAATCTCCTTTATAATATAAATATTATTTTACTATTACCCTTAATCTTAATTATAGTATATTTTTACTTATTTACAGATAGATATTTATCATCTTTTATATAAAATCTCCATAGTATCTTCGTCACTACTGCCTTAAACGGTATATACTTTTGAGCGACTACGTCGGCGAACTACTTTAAATTAATAGGTTGTTTATGGATTATACTAAAATCAACTAAAACATACTTATGTTTTTTTCTTAATATATTTATTATCCAAAGAACTTTAAAAGTATCCCTGCCACTACTGCTGAACCTATAACACCCGCTACATTTGGGCCCATTGCATGCATAAGTAAAAAGTTTGAAGGATTTTCTTCTTGACCTAATTTTTGAACAACTCTTGCTGACATCGGTACTGCTGATACTCCTGCTGCTCCTATCATAGGATTTACTTCTCCATTAGTTAATTTATACATTAATTTTCCTCCTAATACACCCGATGCTGTTCCTACTGAGAATGCAAGTAATCCCATAACTGTTATACCTAATGTTTGAATGGTTAAGAAAGTCTCTGCATCTGCTTTTGCACCAACTGTAATTCCAAGCATTATAGTTACTATATATAATAATGAATTTTGTGCTGTCTCAACTAATTTTGGTACAACACCTGATTCTTTTAATAAGTTTCCAAACATAAGCATTCCAATTAATGGAGCTGATGTTGGTAATAATCCTATAACTATTATCATTGAAAATACTGGAAATACTATTTTTTCAGTTTTAGATACATGTCTTAATTGTTCCATTTTCACACTACGCTCTTCTTTAGTTGTTAAAACCTTTATTATTGGTGGCTGTATTACTGGAACTAATGCCATATATGAATAGGCTGCTAATGCTATAGTACCAAGTAGATGTGGTGCTAATCTTGAAGCTAATTGTATAGCAGTTGGTCCATCTGCTCCACCTATTATTCCTATCGCTGCTGCTTCAAATCCATTAAACCCTAAAAATATCGACCCTAAAAAAGCGAAAAATATTCCAAATTGAGCCGCTGCACCTAAGAGTATTGTTTTAGGATTTGCTATCATTGGACCAAAGTCTGTACTTGCACCTATACATAAAAATATAAGTGGTGGAAATATTCCAAGATTAACTCCTTGATATAAATAATAAAGTAGTCCTCCTGACTGAGTATCAGTTGGATATTTCATAAGTTCCACACCTGGCATATTAGCAAGTAGCATACCTACTGATATCGGTATTAATAAATATGGTTCATATCCTTTTTTTATAGCTAAATATAAAAATATGCATGCTATAACTATCATAATAAGTTCTTTATATGTCATCATTACAAATCCCGATTGTGCAAAAAAATCAACTAATATATTACCCACTTTTAAATTCCCCCTTCAGCTAATTTAAGTTATACTATTTGCATTAATCTATCTCCAAGATTTACATTTTGACCTTTTTCAACCTTTATATATCCAACTTCCCCATTAACTGGAGATATTATTTCATTTTCCATTTTCATAGCCTCAAGTATCGCTATAACCTGACCCTTTTTAATTTTCATTCCTTCTTTAACTAATATATTTAGTATTGTTCCAGGCATTGGAGCTGTAATTATCTCTCCATCTATATTTTCTTGTACTTTTGAATCTATTTTATTTTCTTGAACTATTTCTTTTTTATCACTTGATTTTACCTCTTCTATTTCAACTTCATATACCTTCCCGTTTAATTTTATATGATATATTTTAGAATCCATATTAATCCCCCTTATTAATAATCATTATTATATTTATTATTTATTTAATTCTAGTTATTTTTTTTATATGAAGATTTGGATTTAACTTTCCTTGACCTACCATTATAGATGCTGCTAATGCAACTACAACCCTTTCTTCTTCATCTTCATCAGTTAATGCTAATTCTTTACTACTTTGATTATCAAACTTTTCTTCGTCAGTATTTACTTTAAAAATATTTCTAAAATAGCTTAATACAACTGAAATTACCAATAAAATTAAAAATACTACACTCATACTTGATAAGCTTATATATAATCCATCTATTAAATCAATTTCATTTCCCATATTATACCACCTACCTTTACATAGTTACTGTTATATATGAAATATCCTTTTTATGCTTGAAATTATATTTATTTTCTAAAAATTTTGGTGCTATTTGTGGAAATAATGCATACGACAATACATCTTCATCACACTTTGCTAGATCCCCTATCTCTTTTTTCATAATATCAAACTCTGGATTTAATAAATCTGCTGGTCTTACCGTTATTACTGTTTCATCACCTATTATTTTTTTTCTTATATTCTCATCTATTGGTGATGGTGCTTTTCCATATTGTCCTCTTACATAATCTTTTATCTCTTTTGGTACTAACTTATATCGCTCTCCACTTAATACATTAAATAATGATTGTGTTCCAACCATTTGACTCATCGGAGTAACAAGAGGTGGATACCCTAAATCTTTTCTAACTATAGGAACTTCTCTTAAAACATCTTCATACTTATCCTCAGCATTTTGTTGCTTTAATTGAGATAGTAAGTTTGACAACATTCCACCTGGTACTTGATATTTTAAAGTTTGAGGGTCTGTTAATAATACTTTAGGATTTAATATATTTTCTTTCATATATCTATCTCTTATCGGTTTAAAATATTCTGCAACCTGTAAAAGTTTTTCCATATCTAAGTTAGGATTTCTATCCATTTGTGAAAATGTAACGGCTAATGATTCTGTTGGTGGTTGGCTTGTTCCTCCTGATAGTGGTGATATTGCTGTATCAATTATATCTACTCCAGCCTCAACAGCTTTCATATATATCATATCAGCTATTCCACTTGTGCAATGAGTATGAAGTTGTATTGGAAGAGATGTTATCTCTTTAATTTTTTTTACTAAATCATAAGCATTATATGGTGTTAATACTCCAGCCATATCTTTTATACATATAGAATCTGCTCCCATTATTTCCATTGTTTTTATTAATTTTAAATAATATTCTATAGTATGTACTTCACTAGTTGTATACGAAATTGCACACTGACAATGTCCTTTATATTTTTTTATGGATTTCATAGATGCTTCTATATTTCTAACATCATTTAAAGCATCAAAAACTCTTATTATATCTATACCATTTTTTATAGACAATTCTATAAACTTATCTACAGTATCATCTGCATAGTTTCTATATCCCAAAAGATTTTGACCTCTCAAAAGCATTTGTAATTTAGTATGTTTAACTTTTGATCTTATTTTTCTCAATCGTTCCCAAGGATCCTCATCTAAAAACCTTATACATGCATCAAATGTTGCACCTCCCCATACCTCTAACGAATGATATCCCACTTCATCCATAGTTTCTAAAATAGGTATTATTTCTTCAGTTCTTAGTCTAGTTGCTATTAACGACTGATGTCCATCTCTTAGAGATGTTTCTGTTATTTTAAGTTGATTCATTTAAATATCACACTCCCCCATAAAATCTACTTAATTAAAATTCTATATTCCTTGATTTTAATAAGATATAAAATTTAGTATTTCTATTAATTTTAGTATTTTTTTTAATTGTATTCTTTCATATACCTAAAATATTAATTTATTTGTGCTATTTTACTTATTTATTTTACAATATAATTATATAACGTTTTCCTTATGTTTCTATGTTTTTTTGTGTTTTTATTTATTCTAAAAAAGCTATTTCAAAATTTGAAATAGCTTTTTAGGATAAATTTTATTATATTCTTTACTTATAAATATCAAAAAACTCAATTTTGAATTTTTCTATATTACCACTATATTCAACTATATGTTCATTATTTTCTTTTACTTCTTTGATAGGAAATTCTACTATAATTTCTGTTCCTTTGTTTATTTCGCTTTTTATATCTACATTTCCCTCTTGAACTTCAACTAATGATTTTGATAAATATAATCCTATTCCACTACCAAATTCATTTGATACTCCTCCATCTTCTATTTGCTTAAATCTATCAAATATATCTGAAAGCTTATTTTTATCAATACCTATCCCCGTATCTTTAACTATTATTTGTACTTTATTATCTATCTTATATACTCCAACTAATATTTTTCCTTTATCTTTTGTAAACTTTATTGAGTTAGATAATAAATTTAATACTATTCTTTCTATGGTTTCTGGATCTAATCCTACTAATAATATTTCTTCATTAGTATCAAATATTAAGTTTAAATCCTTAGATTGTGCATACTGCTGAACTGAAGAAACTATTTCTTCTATTAAATATACAATATCAAAATTCACTGATTTTATCTTATATATTTCAGATTTTACTTGTGATACATTTATTATATTATCAATAAGTCTTACTAATCTAAGCATATTTTGCTTTACAATTCTTATATGCTTTCCTATTTCACCATTAGTATCTACTACTTTATTTTGTTTATATAATATTTCTATAAGTTGAGTAGAACTATATATATTATTTAGAGGTGTTTTTAATTCATGAGACATATTAGCATAAAACTCCATTTTCAACTTATCATATTCTCTTTGTCTTATTAATATTTCTTTTATTCTTTCAGCTTCTCTTTGTTCATCTAAATCTTCAATTAACTTTACCCTAAATCTTTTATCCCCCATATACCATGTTTTAGTTAATACTTTTATTTCTTTTATCTTTTTATCTTCATTTACAATGTATATACTTTTATCTTTTTCTCCATTATGTAAATTATGTAAAAACTTCGTTTCCAATCTATATCTATATTTTTTTGATAAGGATTCTATTTCTTCTGTATTTCCCTTTATTGCAAATATTTTTTTAAATTTTTTGTTAGTATATATTATTTCACGAGTTTTAGCCAATTCAATTATTATTCCTTCTGGAACAGAGTCTAAAACTTTTCTATATAGCTTACTTTGATTATTTATATTTATATATGTACTTATTTCTTCTGTCATATCTTTTAATATTAATATTTTTTGTGAATCACCATTATCTATATAGTCATCTACGGTTATTTCCATATTTATATTTAGATTTTCTTTATCTTTTATAGTTGCACTTATAAGATTGTATGATTGAGCATTAGATTGAATATTTTTAATCTTTTCTTCAATAGTTAAATTTAATTTATTATAGTTTTTACCATCTAAAAATTCTAAATTAATTTTATTATAATACTCTAATACATTTAAGCCTTTTAATTCTTCTTTACTATATCCAAATAAATTTTCAAAACTTTTATTTACTGATACAATATTATTTCTTTCTAATATATCACCTGAAGTTCTAAGCATAATAGTACAAGGTATATTTTCTATTATATATTCGTACTCCTCACCGATATTTTTAAGCTCTTCTTCCATTTTAATTTCTTTTGTAATATTATTTAAACAAATCAAATACGTAGAATCTGAAAAGTTATTATTTATATTTAAAGTATATATATCTTCATATAAATAAATAATTTTATCAATTATACAGTATTTATTTTTATTCTTAATAAGATCTTCTTTCATATCTTTATAATTATCTATTTTATTAAATATTTCATAAAAATTTTTTATATTTTCGTCAAATACACTTTTAAACTTTCTATTAGTGTAAACTACATTAAACTTATAATCAGTAATTATCCATATATTTGGCATTGCTTCTAATGATTGATTTAACAATTCTTTTCTCTGATATATATATTTTTTTATTTTTTTATAAATTATTATTTCATTTTTTATAGCATAGTTAATATTATTTAATTGTTTTGATTTATTATTGAGTTCCTTGTTTTTATTTAATAATTCATTATATGGATTTTTTATTATATTTTTTATAGAATATTGATACGCATAATATGTATAATTAAATAAAATAAGTTCTATCATTCCACTAAAAAATTCAGATTTAATATGATATGATATTAACATATAAACAACACCAATTATATTTCCGCTTATCGCTATATACGATAATAAGTTTATCATTTTATAATGTTGTATATTTTTATTTTCTTCTTTTTTACATTGTAATATATTATAACTTGCTAGTATTAAATTCATAACTAAAAATAAAAAATTGATTAAGTTGTTATTCATAGTTCTTATGGCTACGTTATATATAGCAATTGAAATTATATAAAAAATTATGAAATTATACGTTTTTATATTTTTTGATTTATTATATTTAAAATTCATGAAATTACACGAATTTATTATAATAAAATTTAATATGAAAAATTGAAAGTTACTCTCTTTAACTTGTATTAGGGTTAAAGTACCTAAAAGGACTAACATCATACTGCTTATTTTCATTATCTTAAAAAAATTTTGATTATTTAAAGCTCTATCATGAGCTATTGTATATATAAATATCCATAATAAGCTTATTCTTACTGTGTTTATAGATGTAGAATATAAATGAATATCTATTATCCCTATAATTACAAATATTAAATTTACAATTATATATCCTCTATATTCTTTAATAAGACTTTTTATATTATTAGCATTTTCTCTTACATTAATATAGCTTTGGCTCATAAAATTCCCCACTTCTTTATATTTTATATAAATATATTAACATTTATTTAAGGAATTTTTTGTCATTTTTTGGATTTTTATATTTTTTTTTAAGTCTATTTATCTAATTATTTATAAACTAATAGGTTAATATAAAAAAACACCAATAATCATAATATTTATTGATGTTTTTTTATATTAAGCTTTATTATTTTTTTGTATTTATATCTTTATTATTACTAGGTGTAATACCTAGTGCTTTATTCATATCTTTTAATATTTTATTAAATTCATTTTCAGTTTTATCTTTTATTTTTGTAGCTTCATCAACTGATTTTATAAATTCCTCTTGACTCTTTTCCATTATATCTTTAGGAAGTGTGTCTAGATTTTTAATTTTCATATCTAAGTTATCTATAGTTTTTTGACCTTCTACTATTAAATTTTCATTCATTTTCTTTAAATTTGTATCATCTGTTTTTATATCATTTTTTAAAGCATTTACAAATGATTGTATTTTCTCTTTACTATCTTTATATGCAACTTTTAAATCTGATACATATTTCTCATTTCCAGGATATTTGTTTTCTTTATAATACTTATTTATACTCTCTGTATTATTATACATACTATAATTATCTAATCCAGTTATATAATCATTATAGTACTTAGAATAATTAGTTGAATATTCTGTTGCTTGTGGTGTATTTTGTTGTTCTGATTTTGGTGGAGTAGTAACTGTTTTTTTAGGTTCTTCTTTTTTAGTACAAGCTACTGATCCCAATGATAATGCTAGTAGTATCCCTACTGTTATAAATTTTTTAGCCTTCATATTTTCCTCCTGTTATTTACCTATTAAATTTAATACACCTTTTAGATGCATTCGTCACTATTTAATATATTTGTCTAACTTTCTAAATCTATACCTAATAAATTTTCGATTTTATCTAATGTATCATCAATTTTATTTTTTTCTGTTATATCATCATCTAAATTAATTTTTAGATATTGTATAAATTCTTCAGTTGATTTTTTTATAATATCTTTATCTATTTTTAAAATCTTATCTTCTTTTATTTTTATATCTTCCATTAATATTTTACATTCATTTACTAAGTTATCATTTAATACTCTCAAGTTATTATCTTCTATTTCTAATCCTGTTATACTTTCTTCAAAAGATTTTATGTTTATTTTACTGTCGTTTAGTGATACTTTTAAATCATTTAAAATTTTCCCATTGTCCATTTTTTCTTTTTTTAATAATATATCTTCTATATCATCATAATCTTTTAAATCTAATGGTTTTATATACTTCTCATAACTTTTAACTAGATTTTCTTTATATTCATCATTAGTTATGGATAGTTTTTCTTCTTTACTATTTTTATCTATTTTACTTGGTGGTGTTGGAGAGTTTTCAGTTTTTTTTGCTTCTGAACTACATCCAGCAATATTTAAAATAAAAAGTATAGCAAGTCCTATTAATAAAAAGCGCTTCATAAATTTAATCTCCTTCTTTAACGTTTTAACTTTCATTAGTATTATTTGTAAATTTCAATTTATTATTTATATAAATTGAAATTTATTATTTTGTTTATTTTTTAACTTTCCATTTTTTTTTAGAAATATGGCTTGCTTTTATTTTTTATATAATATATAATTATGAAACAGACTTAATTAATAAGTTTGGATTTTTTTAATACACGGAGGATTTTTATAATGAAAAACGGAATAGTAAAATGGTTTAACAGCGAAAAAGGATTTGGATTCATATCTGTAGAAGGTGGAGATGATGTTTTCGTACATTTCTCAGCTATACAAGGTGACGGATACAAGACTTTAGAAGAAGGCGAAAAGGTAAGCTTCGAAATAACTGATGGAGCTAGAGGACCTCAAGCTGAAAACGTAAATAGAATATAATTATATTAATATATATTTTTATTTCAAAAAAAAGAGCATATGCTCTTTTTTTTGTGTTTTAATTTGTGAATAGTAATTTCATTTATTACGAACTATGCTTCTATAAAGTTCATATATTATAATAAGTTTTTTATATTATAAAGGAGTTGATTACATGACTGAATCAACAACAAGAACGCCTAAAGACTTTTATGAATATCTTTTATCATTTTTAAATGAATATGTTGAGCTTTACACATATTTTAGTCTTTCTCCTTTATATGGTGAAATTGTAGAAGTAACCCCTTTTACAATTGTACTTGACTCAAAATTTTTAGGTACACTTAACTCATCTTTTAATGAAAGTGCAAAATTTTATTTACCTTTAAGTCTTGTTATATCTATAAATAAATTGTAGTAATATAAAAAACTTAAGGTCACAGGAGTATTTTTTCTGTGGCCTTTTAATACCTATATAGAGTTATTTGAGCTATCTACCGGCCAAGTATTTTATTAATACACCTACGTAGTAGCTTAAGTAAATCAATTTTTTATGCACTTTTTTGCGACAAAATATATCATATTGTAGTTTATCCACAATATTTTCTAGCTATTTTTATTATTTTAACTCTTTATAATTATTTTATAGACATAATTATTTTATTTTCCCTATTTTTTATAAGCATATATTGGAGAATGATTTTAAAAGGTATTTTAACTTCTAAGTTCAATTTTATAAAATAGGGAGTGATAAAATGAAATACAAAAAATATATACTTATTTTAAATATATTATCAATACTTATTTTTACCGGTTGTTCAAGTACAAGAGATGAAAATTATAGTTCTAACCTAGATGTTCGTGGCTTAACATTAAAGATGTCTTTGATTCAAACTGCATATGAAATCTATAATGTAAATATAGGTAACCCTGATACATTTTCAGAAGATTTGTACAAAACTTATGGTAAAGACTCTTATAAACATTATAAATGGCTTAAAAGTTCATATTCTAGCATGAATGATGAAATAAAAAAAAGTCTTAAAAATATTTTTACATATGGAAGTAATTGGGAATACGTAGGCTCTGTTATCAATTTAGATGATAATGCTACCTCTGTAGAAATTATAGATACAATTATTAATGATGAAAATCTAAAATTATCTGGATATTTAAAAAAAGATATTGATAGTTTTTTTAATTATTTTTACGATTATCATTTTAAATCTTATCTTGAAAAAAACAAATATAAATATAATAAAAAATCAGAGGATATAAATGAAGCATTAAAAGTTAATGATGTAGATATTATAGATTTTATGGAAACTACTTCTGGAATAAAGTTTAATGAAGAAATAAAATCTATTTTCTATTATAACTTTAATCCATTTCAATCTCAAGAATTTGAAAATGATGACTTATTAGTATCTACTATACAGCCTGATACTACTGCTAAAGATATACTTAGTATTCCTTTCCACGAATACTCTCATTCTTTATTTAATACATTTACTAGCAGTTATGAATTTTCAGAAATCTACTCTTTATTAGAAAAGGACAAAGAAATTATAAAAATTTACAATAATATTGGTAAAGATTTATATACCTTTCCAGAATGGTGTGAAGAAAATTTAGTTGAAGGATTTTCAAAATACCTAGACTACAAATATTATAAAAGTGCCTATGAATATACTAGATATGATTATGATTTAGATTTTTATAATTATTTAAAAGAATCTAACTTTAATCCTAATAAAATATCGTTAAAAGATATTAGTATTCAATTTTATAGAGATAAATTACTTTAGAATAATATAAAATAAATATATTACTTGATAAAAGTTAAATGAGTTATTTATATATAAATAACTCATTTAACTTTTATATAAATTTATTATTTAATTCATTACTTCTCATTCTATATGAAAATATAGCCATTTTACTAAGTCTATCTATTAATTTTCCATTTATATAAAACCCAACTACAGCTCCTATACCTGGCATAAGCTGAAATAATTTTGCTAAATCTAAATAATCTCTATATTCTTGTTGAAAATTTCTCCAGTCAAAATCATTAACATTCTGTGGAAGTGTATTTGAATATTCTTTCCAATTTTCCATTTTCAAAAATATATCATTCATATTTTTTTTACTTGAAAATGCTAGTTGTAATATATAAAGTATATAAATTCTTTCTCTATAATCAGATACATCATATCCATATATAGCTGCAATATCATAAAGTAGCTTAACTTTGATTCCAAGTAATAATGGTAAATCTGTGAGCCCTATAAGTATACCACCAGCTCCCGTTCCTGCTCCTTCTATCCTAGCTGCCGTTTTATAGTTTTTTATTTTCTGTGATGCCAGTAATTCTCTTTCTTCTAAAGTAATGTTTTTATATGGCTTTTTAGTTACATATTTATATCCAAATAATACTGTTTTTATCATATTTTTTATCGCTGATGTCATTATCTCATGATATTTTTTTGGAAGAATATCATTAAATTTATTTTGCATTGCTTTTGATGTTCTTTCTATTATTGATGGATTTTTACGTATTCCTTTTTTCCATTTTTCTAATTCTTTTATTGCATTAATATTATAATTATTCATATAATCTCCTTATTTTTAATCAATTAATTATAGTTTATATAAATTCTTTAATTATATTATATATTTATTATTTTTTATAATCAAATTTTATAGATAAAGATATTTATACATGTTAGTATAAATATATAATTTTATTGGAGGTATGATATGGTTAAATTAACTATCGAAGAATTATTTGAAGTAGGTGTAAGTTTTGAATCGTGTGTAGGAAATGGTACAAAAGGCGAAAGGCTTAGAATTCCTAAAAACTTATCTAGACTTAATCTTACAGAAGAAATAATAAATGAAATACAAAGTTTTGAAAAAGAAATAAATTTTTTAGTGTCAGGTGAAATATGGTGCCCTGATTTACAACTTAATGGGGCTATTGTTAACAAGTTCTGTGAACTCAATTCTAACTTTAATATATCCGTTATATCTACTGCTCGTGGAAAAAAATTCTTATCTCCTATTCTTGAAATTGAAGATTTTAAAGGTCCTACAATTGTTATATTAGATGCTAACTTTAATATCTTAGGATTATTTGAAGAAAGGCCTAAAATAGTAAAACAAGCTCCTAATTTTGATGATATAAAGCTTGAATACTATAAAGGTAAATATCTTTTAGATAGTGTAAATGACTTCCTTGAAATAATTAGAAAAGCTTAATATTTTGCAACCTAACTTTGAATTTTTAAGGTTAGGTTTTTTATTTATAGATATATTTTATGACAAGCTTTAATATACTTTATTACTTAAGTCTATTTTGTGAGGTGGTTAATTTTTGTTTTCTATATCTCTTAATCTTATAACTACTTTAATTTTGTCAATTATACTTTTTTTACTTGGTAATATAATTAAAAATAAAAGTAAGTTATTAACTAAAATGTGCATTCCTTCTCCTGTAGTTGGAGGAATACTATTTTGTATCTTAAATTTATTACTTAGACTATTTAAAATTTGTGAATTAAGTATGAATACTAGTTTAATGAATTATCTTATCTGCTTTTTCTTCACTATTGTAGGTCTCGGTGTAAGTATATCTTTAGTAAAAAAAGGAGGTACTTTATTAATTAAATACTGGCTACTTTGCGGTATTTTGGCATTTTGTCAAAATACTCTTACTATCATTTTATCTAAGATAACTAATATAAATCCACTTTTAGGGCTAATGTGTGGAACTATTTCAATGGAAGGTGGACATGGTTCAGCAGCTGCATATGGCTCAACCATAGAGAATCTTGGTATTGAAAATGCATGTAGTGTTGGTATAGCAGCAGCTACATTTGGTCTTATATTAGCAGGAATTTTAGGAGGACCTGTTGCAAAATATCTAATAGAAAAATATAATCTAAAAACTTCTACTTGTAATAATAACTTTAATAGTCTTAAACAAAATAAAGTTAATTATAGTTTAGAATTAAATACTTCTTTATTTTTAGAACAAATTCTAATAATTCTTCTTTGTTCAAGTATAGGTGAGCTTCTTGCTAATTTAATCTTTAATGTAAGTGGTATAATAGTACCTACTATAAGTGGTTGTGTTATTGCTGCTATAGTCTTTAGAAATACTAATGATAAAATAAATTTTCTTAAACTAGATTTTAAAGTGTTAAATTTTCTTAGTGAAATTTCCTTAGGTTTATTTTTAACTATGGCCCTTATGAGTATTGATTTATTTAAATTGTCAAGCTTATTCGGACCTATTATTATAATAGTTATATCTCAAGCTATTTTTATAGTTTTATTTTCTATTTTTATAGCTTTTAAAGTGCTTGGTAAAAATTTAGATGCTGCAATAATTATAAGCGGACTTATTGGACATGGTCTTGGAGCTACACCAAATGCTCTTGCTAATATGAACTCTGTAAGTCAAATATATGGATATTCCGAAAAAGCTTTCTTAGTAGTTCCACTTGTAGCTGCATTTTTACTTGATATATTTACTATGCCTTGTATAATTTTATTTATTAATTTGTTAGCATAATTTATCTGATTTTTATAAGTTTTATATATTTGATGTTTAACTTTCATATAAATTCCATATACTAGTAATATATTTTAATTTGGAGGTAACTTATGGATACTAATTTAAACTGCTTAGCTAATAACTGCGCTTTTAATAAATCAGGAAATTGCTATGCTTCACATATAAAAATTGAAGGATTTGATGCTGCAATTACTCCTGAAACTTATTGTGATACATTTAAAAATTCATCAGCGTTTAGTCTCTCAAACTATACTAGAGAAACATCTCTTACTAGTACTCAAAATATCTCTTGTAGCGCTAATAATTGTTCTTATAATGTTAGTGGTGGATGTAGTTCTAATCATGTAGATATAAACTTTGATATTAATAGCTGTGAAACTTTTATAGCTAGATAATTTTAAAATTCGATTCGTTCATGTCGCCCACATGTGGCTCAAGTTAATAAGTTATAATCACTTAGTATATAAATGAAGTGCCTTAAAATAACCACTATAATTATTTTGAGGCACTTCATTTTTTATGAAAATTAATAAATTTGATGTGTTTATATTTATTAATTCTAAAATATTAATTGAATTCCAGTTGATACTATAGTCATTATAATCCCAATTAAAGCTTCATATGGTATTAATTTAAACCTTTCATCCATATTCATAGATATACTCGATGTACTCGTATGGAAAAGTGACCCATGGGGTAATTGCTCAAAAGTAGATGCTCCTGCATTTATTATTGCTGCCCCTGATAGTGGGGATAACCCACCATGTATTATTGCATCTGAAAATGTTGATGATGCTATTGTTGCTCCTGCTGTAGATGATCCTGTTGCTAAAGACATAAGTATTGCTGATATTGGTGCTAATAAAAATTGTTGTATATTTAATATTTCCAGTACTTTAATTGTACTTTGCTGTAAATTAGATGCTTGTATTACACCTGCTAATGACCCTGTTGCTAATAATAGTATACATACACCTTGCATTTTATCTAATCCAAATGTCAAGTATTCATTTGTATTACATATATTCCCAGTTACTAATAAACAAACTATACCACCTACAGGTAATGCTACTAATGGATCTATTGTTATATTAGTAAAATTTCCTAATGATAATAGTCCAATTGATACCACTGGTCCTATTAATGATTTAGATAAACTAGGTAAGTTTTCTTTTTTATCAACTAATTCATTTTCTTTAATCTTACTTCCATTATTTGTTAATTTTTTTGCAATAACTACCGTAACAAAAACACCTACTAATGCCGGTAATATATTTGATGCCATTACTTTTGATAATCCAACATTAAAATTATCCGCTACTGCTAAAGTATTTGGATTTGGAGATATTATATTTCCAGCCTTACCTCCTCCTAGCATAGCTAATAAAATAGACATTTTAGAGTAGCTAAGGTTTCTACCTATGTACAACCCAACAGGTGCAACTGTAATAACAGCAACATCTAAGTTAACTCCTACCCCCGCTAATACCATTGTAGATAGAGCTACTCCTAAAATAGCATGCCTAATCCCTAATATCCTTATTATTTCTTCAGAAATTTTATCCACAGCACCTGTTTTTATTAAAGCTCCTGCTAATACTCCAGATGCTAATACTCTTAATATTGATGGCGAAATCCCCATCGCTCCATTTAGCATTACATCTACCGTTTGAGCTATATTAAATCCACCTACAATAGACCCTATAAGCGCTCCTAACATTAAGCTATATACAGGCTGTGCTCTTTTAATAATCAAAATAATAGCTGTAAAAAGTCCAACTAATGCTCCAAAAGTTGTTATTGTCATTTTTCCCCTCCTATATAATTAAATTATTATATTAATTTAATATTATCTAACTATATTTTATAAATTAATTCAATAATTGTCAATTATATCTTACTTTATTAAATTCTACTTAACACTTTTGATATATATATTTTATGTTATAATAAGTACATTAAATAAAAAAGTTAACTTTGATTATATTAATAATCAACAAATATATCTTAAAAGTTTAGTGTTTTAAAATTATATTTTATATAAAGGAGTTTTGTATGACTGATTTAAATATAGGAGAAAAAATTTCCCAATTTCGTAAAAAACAGAATTTGAGTATTAGAGATTTAGCAAAATTAGCAGAAGTTACTCCTTCTCTACTTAGTCAAATAGAAAGAGGGCTTGCTAATCCCTCTGTTAATTCATTAAAATCAATATCATCTGCATTAAATGTTCCTTTATTTACTTTTTTTATATCTGAAGTAAATAAAAAAGATTTAATAGTCCGACACGATAATAGAAAAAAAGTTGTTTTACCTGAAAGCAATGATGTTGTCTATGAAATGTTAGCACCTGGTATTAGTGATAATTTAGAGTTTGCTATTATGAATTTACCACCAAACACGTCTTCTTGTGAAAATTTCATTCATCATAAAGGATATGAAATTGCTTACATACTAGATGGCGAAGCTAGTATATATTTAGAACATGAAATTTTCACTTTATATAAAGGGGATAGTATAAAAATACCTGCAGGCACTCACCACCGTTGGTCTAATTTAACTAATCTTCAAACAAAAGTTATTTTTGCTGTGGTTTTATAATTTAGTTTAATTTTAAATATGATATAATATAAATTACTATATTATGTAATTTATATTATTCTAAAGGAGATTAATACTATGAAGTATGATGTTATTTTATTCGATGCAGATGAAACTTTATTTGATTTCAAAAAAACAGAAGATCTTGCTATAAAAAAGTTGATTTGCAGCTTAAATACAGATCATAATGAAAGTTATTGTATAAAAATATATAAAGAAATAAATACACAAATTTGGATGGAATTTGAAGAAGGAAAAATAAGTTCAGATGATTTAAAAGTAGAAAGATTTAATAGACTTATCAAGCATTTAGGTGTATCTGCTAATGCTATAAATTTATGTAGTATGTATGTAGACTATTTAGGAGATGGATCTTATTTGTATAAAGAAACTGAAGAATTATTAAGCTACTTGTCTAAAAATTATAAGATAGCAATAATAACTAACGGACTAGCTGATGTTCAACATAAGAGAATTAGAAATTCTGTTGTAGGTCATTATTTTGAAGATATTACTATATCTGATGAAATAAAAATAGCTAAACCTAATCCTAAAATATTTGAACACACTTTAAATATTTTAGGTCATAGTAATAAAAATAGTGTTTTAATGATTGGTGATAGCTTAAATTCTGATATAAAAGGTGGAATTAATGCTGGTATTGATACTTGTTGGTTTAACCAAAGTAAACAAAAAAATACTTCAAATATAAAACCTACTTATGAAATACATAGTTTATTACAATTAAAAGAACTATTATAAAATATAAACAAAAAAATCCCTATATATGTAGGGATTTTTTCTTATGCTGTTTTTTTATTTAATTTACTCCAGTTTATATATCCATATATTGAGTTCATTAAGTATGCTGACCACATAACTATCATCGTAATACTTCCTTCTGGTGTTGATAATAACATAATCCACATTACTATAGAAACAATATTTACTATTATCCATATTAACCATTGTTCTTTATATCTTAATACTTGTAATATAAGTGCCACTACTGATGTTACTGTTGTTATAGAATCTATTAACTGTAAGTTTCCACCAAGTGATTTTAATAATTGATAGTAAGCAAATATAGCTAAAGCTAAACCTATAAATAATATAACTAAACCTTTTTTAGTTAATGCTTTTGCTTCTACATTTCCATCTTCATCTTTTTTCTTATTCCATAATATAAATCCAAGTATATTCATAGGTATAAAATAAAGAGTATTTAACATTACTTCTCCATATAACATATTTTCAAAACATATCCATGCATACAAAGCAACATTTATAGTAGCAAAAAAATATGTTGATATTTTACCTTTTGCACATAGCACAACACCTATAATTCCCGTAACACCGCTTACTAAAGCTACTAATGAATCTTTCCATATTAAACTTAGTGCTATCATAACTATCGTCGAAGCTATTAACCAAGTTTTTTCAAATAATGTCCAACCATTTAGTATTGACTTTTTCTTATCTACATTTTGCATTTTAAGTACTCCTCTTTATCAAATATATTTTTGTCTATTTTAGGTCCCTTTATACTTACAACCTTTGAAGCTACGTTATTAGCTATTTTGCAAGATTCTTCATAACTATAACCAAGTGATTTTGATGCTATTATACTAGCTATATGACTATCTCCGGCCCCTATTGTATCTACTATATTAACCTTGTTTCCTTTTATTAACTTTATTGAATCCTTTATTTTATCTTTTGCTATTATTGGATTTAAATATAATACACCCTTATCTCCTAAAGTTATAAATACAACATTATTATTTTTATTATATATCTCAAAAATAGCTTCTTCTATATTTTCTAATCCTGTATACTCTAATGCTTCCTTATCATTTAAATGAATTATTGGATATAAATCGTATATTCTTTCTAAAATACTCTCATCTAAATAACTTATTCTTGGCCCTGGCGCAAAATAAAAATTTAAGTGTCTATTATCTTCTAAGAAATCACATATTACTTCTCCACTTTTTCCTTCTAGTTCATATCCTGATATGTATATATTTTTATATTCATTTGTATTTAAAGACTTTAACCATTCTTTTTTAAAGTAGCATTCAGTACCTTTAATGGTTATGAAAGTTCGCTCTCCAGATTTTTCAACCAAACATAGACAATATCCATTATCACTTTCTTGATCTTTTATAAATAATTTATAATTATTAATCTCTAAATCTCTTTCTATTGCACTACCGTATATACCACTTCCTACTGGAACTACTAAATCATGCCCTACTTCAAAGTTTTTCAAAATATTAGCTACATTATATGCACAACCTCCAATGGCTATATTTTCTGAACCTGCACATATATCATCACCTGAATTTGGAAGTTTCTCTATTTCTATTATCTTATCTACTATCGCCGCTCCTAATACTAATGTTTTAATTTTACTCACCTCTTTTGTTAGTTAAAACTTCAATATATCTATTTAGACTTACTTCATTTTCTTTATTTAAAACTTCTATATATTCATGCTTAAATTTATCTATACCTGTAAATGCTCCACATATAGCAGTTGCCATTGCTCCTATTGTATCAGTATCTCCTCCTAGGTTTGCACAAAGTAAACTACATTTATTAGCATCTTTAGCATAATAAGCTATACTTAATGCAGCTGGAACAGATTCACTTGTTATAACACCTGCTCCTATTAAATTGTAAATACTTTCTAAAAATAATTCATCATTTCCTTCAAACTTCTTAGCAAGTTCTACTCCTAGTTTAACTCTCGCTGCTATAGATGGATTTATTGTATCTGCACCTAATTTAAGTGCTATTTTTTCTATTTCATATACATCTTCCATAATTTTATCAAAATCATTATTTTCAATAGCAGAACTGACTGCTATAGCTATCATTGATGCTCCAGCTATTGCTATATCACTACTATGTGTTACTTTAGAAATTTCATATACATAATTTGCAAGTGCTATTTTTTCACTAGATTTAAATAAACATCCTATTGGAGCTATTCTCATTGATGAACCATTACTTTGAGCACCATTGGTTGCTTCACTTGTATCATTACCTTCTCTAAAATTTGATAATGCTAGTTTCGAAGTTGGACCTAATATATTATTTTCAAAAGCATTTTCTTTATCTGCCCAATCTAATAACTTACTTGCTATATCATTAGGATTTGGTATAAAGTCTGTATCTATTAATGAATCTATAATTACTAAAGCTTGCGCTGTATCATCTGTATATTGACCCTTTTTGTAATTACATGCTACATCATTATCCTTGGGTCCATCTAAAAATTCTTTTATTTCACCAAAATAACTTTTAACTTTCTTTCTACTCCAAAGTTCTGGTGGCATTCCCATAGCATCGCCTAATGCCATTCCATATATTGTACCTGCTATTTTGTTTTTCATATATCCTCCTGCTTAACATGTATTACTTTTTCATTATTAATATAACAAGTTGTTATATCTACATGACTTATTTTAATACTCATCATAAATAATGTCAATAGTATATTCCATTTATTTGCTTATAGTGATTAAAATCTATTTTTTAGTTAATTCTCCTAATGTGATATACTATTTATTTTTAAAATACGTTTTTCTAATTATTATATAATTAACTTTTTATATACCTATATTTTAGTATTATAAGTTGTTATAATATTAATATAAATATTGTTAAATGAGGTTTTAATTATGAATAATGTATTTCCAAAGTATTATGTTATAAAAAAAGATATAATAGAAAAAATTAATAATGAAGAATTGTACTCTAATCAATTGCTTCCATCTGAAAGAGAATTTATAGAAAAATATGATGTAAGTAGGATTACGGTAAGACGAGCTATCGATGAACTAGTCAAAGAAGGTTATGTATATAAAGTTCAAGGTAAAGGAAGTTTTATAAAAGGTGATAATTTAAAGCAAAAACTAAGTAAAGTACATAGCTATACGGAAGAAATTATAAATCAAGGTATGACTCCTTCAAGAAAAATTGTAAATAGTGAGATAAAAAAAGTTGATGCAATAAAAATGAAAAAATTAAATTTAATAGAAGATGATAGCGTATTTATTTTAGAACGCATATACTATGCTGATAATGACCCTATTTGCTTAACTAAAACTGTGCTACCTTATAAGATGTTTCCCAAAATTGAATGTTTTGATTTTACTAATAATTCACTTTACTATATTTTAGAAAATTTCTACAATCTAAAAATAACTAGAGCTAACCAATTATTAGAAGCTTCAGCTTCAACTACAGAAATTTCTGATAATTTAGATATTGAAGATGGGCATCCTCTTTTACTTTTTAGGACTACAACTTATGGACTTTTCGATGGTGTAGAAATTCCTTTTGAATATTTTAAGTCTTATTTTAAAACAGATAAAATTAAATACTCTATGGAACAATCCAGATAAATTGTTTTTATTATAATGTAAAGGGTATATAGCAAATATAAGAATAAAATAATATAACTATATATAGTGGTATCATCTTACGTGAAATTAACCATAATAAAATATTATAAGGAATATATGTAAATTGGAGGTACAAAAAATGGGAAATTGTAATTCATGTCCATCAAATAGCAACTGTAATAGTAAATCTAGTTGTACTATAAAAAATAATCCTAATAATAAAATAGGTAAAATAATAGGTGTTATGAGTGGAAAAGGTGGAGTTGGAAAGTCAACAATAACTGCACTACTTGCTAAAAAATTAAATAAACTTGGGTATAAAGTAGGTATTCTTGATGCAGATATAACAGGCCCAAGTATTCCTAGACTTATGGGAGTTAAAAATGGTAAAGCCCTTCAAAACCCAAACGGCATCATACCTGTTGAAAATTCAAATGGAATAAAGATAATGTCAATAAACCTTATGACAGATGACGAAAGTCAACCTGTTGTATGGAGGGGTCCAATGGTTGGAAATGTTGTAAAACAATTTTATACTGATGTACTTTGGGACGAACTTGATTACTTATTAATAGATATGCCTCCAGGTACTGGTGATGTTGCATTAACTGTAATGCAATCTATTCCAATTAGTGGTATAATTATGGTTTCCGTTCCACAAGACTTAGTATCTATGATTGTTTCTAAAGCTGTTAATATGGCCGCTATGATGAAAATAAATGTAATTGGTGTTGTAGAAAATATGAGTTATATACAATGTCCAGATTGTGATAAAAAAATTAAATTATTTGATGGAAATGAAACTGATAAATTCTTAAAAGGTATGGAGTTAGATTTATTAGCTGAACTACCTATGACTAGAGAAATAGTTAATATTACCCACAATGGCGTTGAAGAAATAAGCAATGACTTAGATATTATATTAACAAAAATGATAAATAAAATCAAATAAATTAAATAAGGGATTATAAATCAAATAATTTATAATCCCTTATTTATGTTTAAAATATACAAAGCATTCTTCTACCCTATCATTATGTTTTATAGTGATTAAAAATTTTCTACTTAAAAGTTCTCTTAATCTATCTACCATAATTTATAGTATAAACTGTTTACAATTTGCTATATTATACCATTCACAATTTTCACATATATCATCAAATATATCCTCTGTAATATTATTATATACTATATTTTCTAAGTATCTATAGTTATATATACCTTCTTTTATACCAAAATACTCACTTACCTTCTTATCAAGTTCATTAACCTTATTTTGACTTGAGCATAAGTTTTTATTTATATTATTAGTACATTTACTACATATACAATCTAAGCTAAAAACTATTTCTACACTCTCACAAGTATTTTTAGATTCTAAGTTTTTATTTCCACAAAAATCATTATAAACCTTTATATGTTTTATAACTTTTTCCATATTATCATTAAACTCTTTACTATATCCATTTCCTTGATATGTTCTCATACATAAAATATGATGTGGCCTAATTTTTAACATTATTTTATCCCCTTATTAATTCTCTTTGATATAGATATTCCCAAGAAAATAGCTAAACTTAATTTTATCAAATCAGCTAAAATAAATGGTACTACACAAACTATAATCCCTTGAATAAATGTAACCTTGGTTATAAATGAAAACATAATAGTTCCTATTATATAATCTATAATTAATCCTAGTAACATCCCAATTCCTATGTATGTATTTTTTTTAAACTTTTCCGTAAAATATCCTATTATTAATGACATTAAAGGAAATCCAAGTATAAAACCTCCTGTTGGTCCTATAACTATACCAATTCCAGCGGTCATTTCTGCAAATACTGGTATTCCTATTGCTCCCATAAGTATATATATTGTTTGTGATATAAATCCTTTTTTAGCTCCTAATATTATACCTGATATAGCTACTGCAAATACTTGCATTGTAAGAGGTACTGTTGTAAATGGTAATGGTATTGATATTTGAGATAATATAGATGTTATTGCTGCAAACAATCCACAAATTATTATTTCTTTAGTACTTAGCTTCATATTTATATTACTCCTTATTAATCGTATTTTTTCGTAAACTCCTTTTTTTTTTTAGTTTACTATTTAATTGTATTATATATATTTTTTTTGTCAATTTAAAATTAACAAAATATATAATTTCAAATTTTCGTTAAATATTAAAAGTTTTATATTATATTTTTTGGACAAACTAATTAAAAATAAATTTTATTAAATATTAAAGGAGGAAAAAAATTGGATATAGCAATAAGCCTTATTGGAGGTCTTGGACTTTTTTTATATGGTATGAATTTAATGGGAGAAGGCCTTCAAAAATCTGCAGGCAGTAAGCTAAAAAGAATTATAGAATTTCTTACAAGTAATATCTTAATGGGAGTTTTAGTTGGAACTGTTGTAACTGGTATAATTCAAAGTTCTAGTGCTACCACTGTTATGGTTGTTGGTTTTGTAAATGCAGGAATTATGAGTTTAACTCAAGCAATAGGTGTAATAATGGGTGCAAATATAGGTACTACAATTACAGCTCAGCTAATCTCTTTTAAATTAGAAGGGCTTGCACCTATTGCTCTTGGCATTGGTATAATTATATATATGTTTCCTAAAAAACCAAAGTTTAAAAATATTGCAGAAATACTTATAGGATTTGGCATACTTTTTACTGGCATGGAATTTATGAAAAATTCAGTTAAACCTCTAGCGGCTTTACCACAATTTAAAGATGCACTTTTATACTTTAGCCATCATCCATTACTTGGCATATTAGCTGGATTTTTAATAACTGGTATAGTTCAAAGTTCTAGTGCTTCTATGGGTATGCTAATAGCTTTAGCATCAGAAGGATTACTTCCTTTATCATCTGCTCTACCTATTTTATATGGAGATAATATAGGTACTTGTGTAACTTCATTAATTTCAAGTATTGGTGCAAGTATAAATGCAAGAAGAGCTGCTATTATGCACTTAATTTTTAATGTAATTGGTACTATAATATTTGTTCTTATACTAAATAAACCAATTGCATATCTTGTTAGTTATTTTGATCCGACTGATCAAGCTAGACAAATTGCAAATGCACATACTTTATTTAATATTATAAATGTTATTATATTGCTACCATTTTCTAAATATATTGTCAAACTTGCTATTAAATTTATTCCACAAAATAATTCTGAAGATGATACATCTGATAGTACTAAATATTTAGATGATAGAATACTTGAAACACCATCTATTGCCTTTGCTAATACTTTATCTGAAACTTTAAGAATGGGTAAAAAGGCTACTATTACTTTAGAATCCTCATTTAAAGCTTTTTCAGAAAAAAATTCACAAGAAGTTACAAAATCATTCGAACATGAAAAAATAGTTAACAAGCTACAAAAAGAAATATTAAATTACTTATTGAAATTATCTAAAGTCCCACTAAATGAAGATGAAAGGCTTAAAACTGACTTATTATTTCATACTGTAAATGATATTGAACGAGTTTCTGATCATGCTGATAATATCGCTGAACTCGCTCAAGATGCAATTGATTTAGATATTACTTTTTCAAATACTGCTATTAATGAGATTAACGATATTTACAAAAAGGCTTTATCTAATTTTATAAATTCATTACTTGCATTAAAAAATCAAGATATAAATTTAGCTAACAATGTATTAGAAGTAGAAAAAGAAGTAAATAATTTAGAAAAAATATTTAGGAAATATCATATAGATAGATTAAATGAAGGTAGATGTACAATAGATTCCGGTATATTATATTTAGATTTAATTTCTAATTTAGAAAGAATATCTGATCATTCTGTAAATATTGCACAACAAGTTTTAAAGCTGAAATAAAAATAACTGTAAAAAGATTTTACTCTGTTTAGTAAAACTTTTTACAGCATTTTATATAAAACTTATTTAGTCTATTATTAATCTTATTATATCTCCATTATTTCTTTCTAAATATGCAATTTCTCCAATTAAATTATAGTCAAATGCATTTATTAATAGGTTTAATAATTTTTCACTATCTATTATATTGTCCTGACCACTAAAAAAATCTAGTGCATTATTTTTCACCATTCTTTTGACAAAATCAATTGGTAATTTTATATGTATTTTATCCCCCGTATGAGACATAACCCTTATTCTTAATAGTCTTTCTTCATAAGTTCTTGCAGTTTGTTTTGGCATACTTCCTCCTAAAATTTTATTATATACAGTTAAAATTGTAATATAATTTATTTTACTCATACTGTAAAATATATTCTTAATATAAGATATTTTATTCCCAGAACGTAGTATTTATTTTATATAATAACTATTTTATGATAAAATACTTATTGTATAAAATATTCTTAGGAGATGAAAAAATTGTTTAATTATATCAAATTTGCATTATATCAAATCGTGTCTCTTTCTTGTTATCTTCCAAAGCTTATGAAAATGAAAAAGCTTTATAATAAAGATAATCATGAAGAAATTTTCAGATTTTTAAATATGCATACAAAAAAATCACTTAATTTAGTAAATATAAAATTAAATATACTTGGAAGAGATAAAATCCCTAATACTCCAGTTTTATTTGTTGTAAATCACTCTAGTATGTTAGATAGTTTTATATTAATGTCTAGTGTTGATAGACATATTGGATGTGTAATCGCTGATGAACCTATCTGGAGAAATATGCCCATCATTAGTGATATACTAAAAGCTATTAAATGTGTTTATATTAATAGGCACAATAATCGAGACGGTATTAAAAGTATCTCTGAAGCTTCAAATAATATACTCTCTGGTCTTAGTATGGCAATTTTTCCTGAAGGTGATTTAACTTGGGTTAAAGACCCTAATGCTTTAATAGAAATGGTGCATTAAAAATTGCTTATAAAGCAAAATGTCCTATTGTACCTCTTGTTATAAAAAACTCTAAGGGTACTTATGAAGGATTTCAACCTATCGGTAAAATCCATTCAACTAATGTCGAAGTTGAATTTTTAGATGCAATTTATAATCATATAGAAAACCCTAAATTAAAATCTAAAGAATTAGGCGAAACTATAAAAAATAGTATGATTGAAAAAATGGAAAAACTTTAATAAATAAATAACCACCCTATTAAATTAATCTTCTAATTTTAATAGGGTGGTTATTTATATTATCTCTATACTATCATCGATATTTATAGTACCTTCTTTTATAACTTTAACAAATATTCCTTCTCTCGGCATCACACAATCACCAGTAGTTTCTTTTATTTTGCAACCACCATGACATTTTTTACCTATTTGGGTTACTTCAACTTCACATTCTCCAATTTTAATTTTCGTTCCTACTAGTAGAGAATGTACTTCTATTCCTTTTGTTGTTATATTTTCTGCAAAATCTCCAAATTTCAAATGATTAAAACCTTTATCTATCATTTTATCTACACTCTCTTGAGCTAATATACTTATCTGACGATGCCAATTTCCTGCATGTGCATCCCCAACTATTCCATAATTAACTTTAATTTCAGCTTTCTCTACTGGTATTTTTATTACACCTTTTCTTTCACTTATATTTATTGATGCTATCTTTGCCATTTGTCATTACCTCATAAAATTAGAATTTGAAATACCCTGATTTACCACCTGTTTTTTCAAGTACATGTATATTACTTATAACCATTTTCTTATCTATGGCTTTGCACATATCATAAATTGTAAGTGCTGCAATTGAACAAGCATTTAGTGCTTCCATCTCAACCCCAGTTTTTCCAAGTGATTTACATGTTGCATATATTTTTATACATGATTTTTCTTCGAATATTTTAAAATCTAAATCACAACCAACTAAGTTTATTTGATGACACATTGGTATGTTATTAGATGTATTCTTAGCCCCCATTATTCCAGCAACTTGAGCTACTGAGAGTACTTCACCCTTTTTAATTTGACCGTATTTTACTTTATATAAAGCTTCTTCATTCATAGTAATTGTTGCCACAGCGGTTGCAACTCTTTTAGTATCATCTTTATCACTTATATCTACCATCTTTGCATAACCTTTTTCATTAATATGAGTTAACATCATTATCCTCCAATTTCATACATACTTCTTTCTGTATCACTACATTGATTTTCTATTAAATTATGTTTCTCTGGTTTTCCTAAAATTATTTCTTTCATTATTTCTCTAAACATTAATGGTTTATGAAGATAGTATTTTATATTTATCTCCTCTTTCGAATGAAGACAGGGCTTTATTATTCCATTTGAAGTAACTCTTATACGATTACATTCGCTACAGAAAGAACATCTCATAGGAGTAATTACACCTACTCTTCCTCTTGATCCACTAAATTTATAGTATTGGGCTGTACTTTTTTCATTATCATCAACTTTATATAAATCTTCTATACTATCTATTTCAGCACCTACATTAAAATATCCACTATTGTATACTTTTTTAGCTTCACCTAATGGCATTAACTCTATAAATCTCACATCTATCGGATAATACTTTGTCATAATTATAAAATCATCTATTTCATCATCATTAAATCCATCTATAACTACACAGTTTATTTTAACTTTAATTCCCAAGCTCAAACAAATATTTATCGACTTTAAAACTTCTTTTAATCTTCCATTTCTCGTTATGCTTTTATATTTATATTCTTTCAATGAATCTAAACTAATATTTACACTTTTTAGCCCATTAATTTTTAAATCTCTAGCTACATCTGCTAGTCCTATTCCATTAGTAGTTATATTAATATCATCTATATTACATTCTTCATATGAAAATCTTATAAGTTCTACAAGATTAGGATATAAAAGTGGCTCCCCTCCAGTAAATCTAACCTTAGTTATCCCTAAATCAGACATCGATTTCACTATAAATTTATAATCATCAAAACTCAAGTCATCATTTATATAATTTTTTTCAAATTTAACATCCGATGGCATACAATAAACACATCTTAAGTTACATTTATCTGTAAGTGAAATCCTAACATAATTTATACTTCTTCCAAATTTATCTTTCATAACTAGCTCTACCCTCTTTGTCTATTAAATATATAAATTCATTATATACTATTTTTCGACTTTAGTGGCACATTCTGTAGCCTCTCCCTTTAAAATTTCTATTCCATGGCCTAATACATTTATTACAAAACTTAAATTTTCAACTGCACCCTTTGGACTTCCTGGTAAATTTATTATTATTGAATTTTTTCTTATACCACTTAATCCTCTACTTAATATAGCTTTTTTAGTTATCTCGCTAGATTTCATTCTCATATATTCACTAATACCTGGTATTTCTTTTTCTAGTATTTCTTTAGTCGCTTCTGGAGTTATATCACGATTAGAGAATCCTGTACCTCCATTAGTTATAACTAAATCTACACAATTATTATCACAAATATCTATAAGTATTTTTTTTAACATTTCTTTATCATCTTTAATTAATTTATAACTTACAACCTTGTATAAACCTGTGTCTTCAACAAATTCAGTCAACTTTTTTCCTGTTATATCTTCTCTTTTACCTTCATACCCTTTGTCACTAAGAGTTACTATCGCCACTTTAAACATATTTATCCTCCATGATATTTAATTACTTATCTATTCTTAGATTTTTATTCCTTCTATGGGATAAATCTCCATTATTTTTTACCATTAATAATTCGGCAATTATTCCAAAAGCTATCTCATTAACTTCATTAGATGAAATATTAAGTCCAACTGGAGCATAAACTGTACTTAATAATTCTTCGCTCACATTTTCATTTATTAGCTCTGATTTTAGTGTTTCCCACTTTTTTTTACTTCCAATCATTCCTATATAAGACGGCTTTTTATTTATTATTTTTCTTAAAGCCCCTAAATCCTTATCATATCCTCTAGTAGCTATTACTACATATGTGTTATCATCTATTCTAATATCTTGCAATATAGATTCTATATCTCCGTAATAAACTTCTTCTGAATCTTTAAATCTTTCTTTATTTGCAAATTCTTGCCTATCATCAACTATTATTGTATAAAAATCTAAACTTCTTGATACATTATATATGCTATGTCCAACATGTCCTCCTCCAACTATTAAAAGTCTTGGTCTTGGTTTAAATACTTTTATATATCCTTTTACACTACCTCCACACTGCATCGGTGTATCATCAGAATTTTTGCTAAGTGTATGTTCAAATAATCTATCTTCTTTGCTTATAATGCATTCTTCACACTTATTTATAATTTCATATTCTAATATTCCACCACCAACAGTTCCCATAATACTTTTATCTTTAAAGTAACATAATATTGCACCTTGTTTTCCAGGACTTGATCCTTTAACTTCTATCAATGTTGCAAATGCTACTTCATTTCCCAACTTTAATTCATTATTTATTTTCTCTAACATTTTTTCATACATTTTAATACCTCTCTATTTGATAATATTACTTCTATTACACTTCCTGCAATACATCTTCCCTTATCTGATATTGTATAAGAGTTTTCTAATTCTCCTATCCTTGGATCTATATCTAATATTTTTAGTTTTTTACTTACTTTAGCATTATTTCTTATAATACCTCTTAGTAATCCATCTATAGTCGATTTTACTTCATGTTTATTATTATTTTAATCTAATATATAATCTAATACTTGATTCTTTTTTACTATATCCCCAATTTTTGAAATAGTATTTATTGTTCCATCAAAATTGGAATATACTACTCTATCTTTGCTTACACCATTTATATTCCCAGGTATTCCTGTATTTTTCATAGCAAAACCTTTTGTGATTATTCTTCCTAAATTATGACCTCTCATCGTTTCAATTACAACATCAACATCTTCTCCTGCACAAAATCCTGGACCCAATCCTATTGTTAAGTTTGCCATTTCTTTGTTTGTTCCAAGGTTCTTTTTAGCTAAAATTGCATCTACTAATACACTTGGTTTTAGTTTTTTTATATATTCCCCTTTTTCATCTACTACTAAAGCAACCTTATCATCATTTAGTGTTTCTTCTATTTCTTCAAAATTTTTACACAACTTACAAACTACATCTTCTATTATAAATTCCCCTTCATAAACTGCTTCACTAAATGCAACTTTTCTTCTTATTGCTAATGGTTTACCTATTTCTAATGCTACTACTTTAAACCCACATCTATTTAATTTATGTATAATTGCTGTAGATAAATCTCCCGCACCTCTTACTACTATAATATTTTTCATAGAACCTTCTTCCAAACTTTTATTTTTTTATATCTATATAAGTATTATATAATACTTATATGTCATTTTATACATTAATAATTCGTATTTTGTATTATTTTAAAATTTAGTTTCTAATACTATTTTCTATTATAACTATAGTGCTATAAGCAAGCACTTCTACTGCATCTTGCATTACTGCTGATGAAGTTAATTTAAACCCAATTATATCATTTACACCTTGAGATGTAGAATCATCTACCATCCTACCCTATTTTGAGATTCCTAAAAATATTTACTCTAGTTGTTATAGCAGTATTGTACTAAATATTTATTTATATTAATTCACTATCCCTACCTAAGATTATATTTTTTAAAATCAAAATAAATTAATTTGATAGTTTACAAAAAATATATTTTAACATATCATAAGATTAAAATTAAACAGGAGGATTAACCAATGAGAATAGCCATTATATCAGATATTCACAGCAATATTTACGCATTGGATAAAGTTATATCAGATATAAAAAATAGAAATATAGATATGATTGTTTGTACCGGAGATTTAGTAGGATATGCTACAAGACCGAATGAAGTTATCCAAAGAATAAGAGAAGAAAAAATACTTACTATAATGGGTAACTATGATGAAGCTATAGGAAATTCTAAAATAGTATGTGGATGTGATTATCCCAACCCAAAAGATGCTGAAGAAGCAAGTCTTTCAATGCTTTTTACTGGTCAAGAAACAACTGATGAAAATAAAAAGTATTTGAGAAATCTTCCAAGGGAAGCTTCATTTACTTTTAATAATAAAACTATACGATTTGTACACGGAAGCACCAGAGTTATAAATGAATATTTAAAAGAAGATTCTATAGAAGCAAAAGAAGTTATGAATGACTTACTTGATGATATATTAGTATGTGGTCATACTCATATACCATACGTAAAATATTATGGTAAAAAACTATTAATCAATGCTGGAAGCATTGGAAAACCTAAAACAAATAATCCTAATGCTAATTTTATAGTAATAGATATTTTAGATTCTAAGGTTAATGTTGAAATAATTGAAGTGAATTATGATTTCGAGACAGCTGCAAATGAAATTGAAGAAAATAAAATACTTCCAAGTAATTTTGCTAGACTTTTACGTGAAGGTAGCTCAAGTTAATAAGTGTATTAGACCTACCGCTAAAGCATATGGATTCTTGGTTCCTAACTCATTTTTAGAGATTTTCTATATGTTCTATTAGCTGATTTAGTATCTCTAATAACTTCAACCCCAAATAAATACTTCCCTAAAAATAATATATTTTATATGTTGGATTTTTGCATAATCTATTTTTGATATATTTAACAAACTTCATAATTGTAGATATCACTTCAAAATGATAATAATAATTCATAACTTTATTTATAGTTTTTCAAACTAAGTGTATCACATAGAATTCATTCTTTAATCATCGCATTTATTTCTTATTATTCTATTTTTTATAATGTTATTTTTTTATTGACTTTATATATTTATGTATTATATAATAATAAAGATTTTATATTATTATATATAATTTTAACAAATACAATTTAAATTTAATATATTTTATGCATTTTACTTACGATAGAATGTATGAGTGTTGAACATCCACTTGAAAAAAACCTACAAGTGGATGTTTTTTTATTTTTATTTAGAATATTTTAAAGGAGAGATTTATGATAAAAAACACATTAATAAAATATCAAAAAGATAAGAAATTTTATAAGCAATTATTTTTAATTACATTCCCAATAGTACTTCAAAGTTTAATAACATCTTCATTAAATATGTTAGATACTATGATGATAGGTAAAGTAGGTGAAATAGAGCTAGCGTCTGTTGGTATAGCAAATCAGTACTATTTCTTATTTTCTTTACTTGCTAATGCTATTGCTATCGGTTCTGGTGTACTTATTGCTCAGCTATGGGGTAAAAAAGATACTTCTAGCATAAAAAGTGTCTTATCTAAGTCACTTTTTTATGCTCTATGTTTAACGATAGTTTTTATGACTTTAGGACTTTTAGTACCCCAAAAAATTATATCAGTATTTAATAATGACCCATCTGTAATAAAAATTGGAGTAGATTACTTACAAATAGTTGTAATTAGTTATTTCTTTACTACTATAACTTTCACATTTTCTAGTGGACTTAGAAGTATAGGAAATACACGTTTACCAATGTGGGCTAGCTTTATAGGACTTATAGTTAATGGAGTTTTAAATTTTATTCTTATATTTGGATTTTTAGGAATCCCTGCACTTGGAATAAAAGGTGCTGCAATAGCTACTCTTATAGCTAGAATTGTTGAATGTTCAATCATAGTTATCTCTGTTTATAGAAGTGTAGATGTTTTAAAAGTAAAAATTGGCTATATATTTTCATTGCCTAAATCTATATCTTCTACTTTAATTGCTATAACTATACCAATACTTTTAAACGAGGCTTGTTGGGCATTTGGTAATATCGCTTATAATGCAATTTATGCAAGAATAGGAACAGGTGCCGCTGCTGCTATTCAAATATGTACAACTATAATGAATTTATTTATGATAATTACATTTGGTCTTGCAAATGCTGCTGTTGTAATAATTGGAAATGAAATTGGTGCTAATAGAGAAGAATCTGCTATTGATGCATCTAAAAAAATTGCTAGTTTATCCGTTAAAATTTCAATATTATTAGCAATATGTATGGCATTAGTTGCTAAACCTATAGTAACATTCTTTAATGTATCTATTGAAGTTAAATTATCAGCTCAATATATATTATATGTATATTCATTTATAATGATATTTAGGGTTTATACTGCTGTTATGATAGTAGGTATACTAAGAGGTGGTGGAGATGCAATCTATGGTTCTATATTACAAGGTGTGACATTATGGTTAATAGGCATACCTTTAGCATACTTTGCAGCTTTTATACTAAATCTGCCTATTCATTTAGTAGTTGGATTTACTGTTATTGAAGAGATACTTAAAGCTATTCTAATAGTGAAAAGATTTAAATCATTTAAATGGCTTAAAAATGTAGTAAATAATGAAAAATCCACTGATATACCTGTAATAAATTAAATAATATAATAAAACACAACACTTCCTTACCTTTTTATATATATTATGACATATTCTTTAATTTTGATTATACGTTTTATCGAATATTATTTCAATATAATTGATTATCGTTCATATTTAATGTATAATCTTAAGAAATATAATATAAAAGGTGGACGGTTATGAAACAATTATTTATAAAAAATGCTTTTATAATAACCATGAATAAAGAAAGAGAAGTTTATGAAAAAGGTAGTATATTAATTGAAGATAATATAATTAAATATGTAGGACATTTTGATGAAAGTATAGTAAGTAAAGATGCAGAAATTTATGATGCAGAAGGTAAAATAATCATGCCAGGACTTATCAATACTCATGTTCATTTATCTCAACAATTGGGACGTGGTATTGCTGATGATGTTGATTTGTTAACTTGGCTTAGGGATAGAGTATGGCCTTATGAAAGTAGTTTTGACTATACTGACTCATTAATCTCATCTACAGCTTGTTGTATAGAATTAATACGTTCTGGAGTAACTACATTCTTAGAATCAGGTGGTCAGTATGTTGATGCTATGGTTGAAGCAGTTGATAAAACTGGAATAAGAGCTTGTTTAGCAAAATCAGTTATGGATCAAGGTGAAGGTCTTCCTAGTGCTTGGCAAAAAACTTGTGATGAAGAATTAAATATACAAATAGATTTGTTTAATAAATTTAACAATACTTCAAATGAAAGAGTAAAAATATGGTTTGCTTTAAGAACTATATTTAATAACTCAGATGAGTTAATAGTTAAAACAAAAGAGTTAGCTGATAAATACAATACTGGTATACATATGCATGTTGCTGAAATAGCTGATGAATGTGATTTTGCAAAACAACGTAATGGATTATCAACAGTTGAGCATTTAAATAAATTAGGAGCTTTAGGACCTAATCTTTTAGCTGTTCATACGGTATGGTTAACAAATAGAGAATTAGATTTATTTAGATTAAATAATGTTAAGGTTTCTCATAATCCTGCCGCTGCTATGAAAGTTGTTTTAGGCTTTGCATCTATCCCTGAAATGCTTGACAAAGGAATACCAGTTTCAATAGGAACAGATGGTGCACCTTCAAATAATAGAATGGATATGATGAGAGAGATGTATTTAACTTCATTAATACATAAAGGAAGAACATTAAATCCTACTGTAGTTAATGCTGAAAAAATACTTGAGATGGCTACTCTAAATGGTGCTAAGTGTGCTTTATTAGATAATGAGATTGGTAGTCTAGAAGTTGGTAAAAAAGCTGATATGATAATACTTAATCCAAATAATATACATTCTCTTCCTCTACATAATCCAATTGGTAATATAGTTTATGCTATGAGTAGTGAAAATGTAGAATCGACAATTTGTGATGGTAAATGGTTAATGAAAGAAAAAGAAATTTTAGTACTTGATGAATCTAAATTATTAGAAGATGTTAAAATTCAAGCCCAAAAGATTAAAGAAAAAGCAAATATAAAATTAAATTCAAATTTTAAAATAATAAAATAATATCTTGTCTTCTAGATATACAAAACCTATAAATTAGAGTTTCTAACTCTTATTTATAGGTTTTTCTCACTTAGGAAATTATAATTTAATCTACTAATTTATTTTCTAACTTTTTTCTTCCTATATTACCTTTTGTAAAGTACTTAAGCATCTTATCAATAACCATGTGTAAATTAAAATTTCTAAATATTGTAGATATAAATATAACTCCTAATGCTAATGCACCTGCTATTGATAGTGTATTAACTCCGTAATCTATCGCTTTAATGTAATCTCCTACTATAAATGAATACATCGTATTATAAATTCCATATCCTGGAACTAAAGGTATCAAACAACATACTGTTAATGTTGTAGCCGGAGTTTTATATATTCTAGCACATATTTCACAATATATACTAAAACAAATAGCTGATATAAAATATGACGTGCTCTCTCCTATCGGATAACTTAAACAAAGTTTATATACAAACCAACCTAAGCCTCCACCTAATGCTGCAGCTATTACCCTTTTACCTTTTATATTAAAAAGCACCCCAAAACTAAGTGCAGATAAAAAAGATGCTATTATTTCTATAAACACTTTACATCCCTCCCATCTTAATATATAGATGTATAATTGTCCCTGTTCCAATTGCTATAGAAATTCCTATTAAAAGTGCCTCAGCTGCTTTTGTAAGACCTGATACCAATTGACCTTCAATTATATCTCTTATAGAATTAGTCAATGCTAAACCTGGAACTAAAAGCATTATTGCACCTGCAATTAATTTATCAATTTCTTTAATTATACCTATGTCTAACAATGATACAGCATAAATTGCTATTACTGCACCAGCTATACTATTTATAAAAAATTCATTTAGCGATGATTTACTTAAGTATATTAATATTAATTTTACAATAATTCCAATTAGAAAAGATGTAATTATCTCATTTATATTTCCACCAAATAATAGTGTAAATGTGGAAGTTGCAATTCCTGCTACAATTATTTGTGTTTTTAAATCATAAGAATCATCCTTACTTAATACTTCCAACTCTTTTTCACATTCTTCTATACTTAATTTTTCTGTATAAATTTTTCTAGATA
>JAVXLU010000003.1:0-45621 GCA_036646635.1 Romboutsia sp. | reverse complement strand
AGTTATAGCAAGGGGTAGGAGAGTAGTGGATTTGTTATGGAAGGAAAAATAGATTTTTGATATATAAAAATATACAGCAAAACAGGTACTTTACGATAACACATACGATAGGATTTTTTTATAATTTAAGGAGTAGGAAGTTGTAAAAATATATGGAAAGGTGTGTGGATGGAAGTGTTCGGGAAAATATGGAAGAGTACAAGCCCCTAATTATTGTAAACTAACCCCCCTTATCGGATAAAAACAAGCTTGATAAAATTTCGCTAAATACTCATTTAACGAAATAAATTAAATAAAACTATTGATAATAAAAATCAGTGCTAAGTGTTGGTATATAAGGCTTTAAAGGGTATTGGATAAAAATGTTAGTAGGTAAATTTTTCTAAATATATGTAAATAAAAGTAATATTTAGGATAAAAACACAAAAGTAAATATATGTATTTTGACGTATCCATTTACTGGTAGTAGGGTAGAAATATAATAACTAAAGTTTCGTACATAAGATTATTAAACAATCAAAACACTTAACAAACAATAATTATTAAACAATCATCAACAAACAATAAAATACAACTAACCACAATAACGATTAAACAATAATGATTATAAGATAATAAAGATTAAACAACAACGATTATCTATTCAGTTAACATATTACATTAACATAATAGTATTATAGATTATGATAGTATATAAGACTCTATAAAGGGTTATAGTAGCGTTACATATGTATTAGGTATAAAAGGTTATTGAAACTTATATGAAACGATTAGAATTGATTCTATACGTTCATAGATTGTTAATGAAATAAATTCAACAATACACTTTACAAACCACCCATTAAATAGTATAATGTATATATAAGGTAGTGAGATACATAAAACAAACCTTCTCACATCTTAAATAAATATTAAAAAGGAGATTTGTAAAGTGAAGAAAAACAAGGGTAAAAGAAAAGATAAAAGTTTACAAACATTAATTTTAAGATTAACGGTTGTAAGTTTATCCTTTTCAATCTTAAATGGATTACTAACATTTATAAAAACTTTAATTAGTTTCTTTAAATAAGTAATCTAATAGTAGAAGGAATGGAACTCCTTCTACTATTACAAATCTTTTACCTTAAATAATTCTAACATATAAAGGAGTGTGTAACAAGATGAATAAGAATGATAAGAAAATTGATTCACAAATCAAACTAATAATTATATTAGCTGCGATAGCAGTCGCGATAACAATAATTAATACAGTGCTGCAGCTATTTGTTTAGATCATATATAGGTGATAATAAAAGATAGAGCGTAAAAGGTGTAGTTATTATCACCTAGTTTTTTAAAAAGGAGTGAAACAATATGTCAGGTATATTAAAAGTATCAGATTTAGAATATATAAAAGAGGTAATAACAACAAACACAGAATTCAAAGATAAGTATATAGATATTACAGTTAAATGTTATATGACTTATGGAGTATATGAAGAGTTCAAAATAGCACGTATACACAATGATTACATAGTAACATATATAAATGGTGTAGAGAAGGAATATAAAAGACGTAAAGCAGCATTAAACGCTATTCTAAGAGTATATAATACTATGGAAAGATTTGACGATATAATGGCATTTAAAGTTAAGGAAATTGAGGAACTCAACGAGATAGAAGTTAATGAATTCAAAGATAACAATATAGAAATTTACAACGGGCATACAGTAGGAAATAGCTTCTTTAGTTCTTACAATAAAGCTTATGATTATTGTATTAAGTCTGACTTCAATCCAGGTATTATGTTATTAAAGGTTAATATACATGAAGAATTAAATCAGGAAATTAAAATATTAGATAATGAGATTGATCGATTAATAAATACTAGAATTAAATTAAAAAAGGAAATAGACAAAAATAATATTAAATACAACGATAGAAAAAATTCATTGATAAAAAAATTGACAATGTTAGATAATGAAATGGATATGATAGAAGAAAAAATTATGATATTGATACAATGTAAGAGAAAAAAGGATAGAGATATTTTTTATATTCAGCAAAAAGAATATAAGAAAAAATATAGTGAAAAAAAATATAAAATAATAGATAAGAAAAAAAATATAATTTTTTATGTTAATGATCTGAAAAAATATTTATATGATTTTAGATATGAAATTATGGTTTATATAGATGGAAAAGAAATAATAAAACAAGGAAAAGGAAAAAAATATAATTTATATTATTCTATAAAAGAAGTGAATATAATATATACATTTAAAAATAACGATACTGTTTATACGACTGAGAAGATAGAAGTATATACAGACGATAATATATTAATATATAAGAGGATAGAAAAAAATAAGCGTAATATTAGATTAGTATATAGTAAGTTCACCTATGATCAGGAGTACTTATTATTAATAAATGGAATATCATTTTTTAGAAATAATAAAACTAATAATGAAATAGATATAATAATGAGAGCTAAAACAATATTCAAAAAAGATAAAGAGATAATGGAATTATTAAAATAAATATTAAAATATACTTGACTTAATATGCGAAATGATATATAATAATAATTGTAAGGAAGAGATAAACCTTTTACACAAAAGTGCATTTCTAGCACGGTTCTAAAAATCTAAAGTGTAGATATCTTTTACTATAACAATTAAAAGGTGGTAATAATAATGGTAGTAACAAGTAATATAGAGATTAATAAATATTTTATATATGGAATAGACCAGGTTAAAGAAGGCATTACAAAAAGAATAAGAGTTGATTTAATAGGTAATTTTAAATTGGCTGATGTTGAAGAGCTAAAAGAATATAAATACGAAATTGTTGACGGACATTCTGATCAAATATGTGCATTCAATCGATTAACAAAGGAAAAGCAAGCACTAAAAAGAAAAGTTGTTTATATAGATATAATAAGCAAAAAGAAATTGATAAATGCAAAATTAGATTTTGCAACTGAATTCTTTGGGGAAGAAAATGATTTAGACGGCATAAAAAGATACCAAAGTATTTCCATAGAGCTGAATTCTAAAGTTTATACTGGTGATGAATTAGGGGATATGGTTGATAAGATAGAAGATATATTCAAAGAGGAATTAGAAGAATATAATATACAAGCTTCACGTTGTCCAGAAGTGGATGATAATTTTTATGGAGATACATTCACCTATGAAGCAAGTTATGGAGATATTACACCAGCTAAGAAAGATATAAAAGCAGTATGGAAAACTATAAAACAACAATTAAATCTTAAATAAAATAAATTTTAAAATACACTTGACAAAATGATGGTTTTATATTATAATTAAATTGTGGTTAGGGGATAGATCATAAGCCAATCTGGCGAAATATTATTTAAAATTTGTTCTTAATTTTAAATACAAGAAAAACTTAATCAATAATTAAATAATAGGAGATGTATAAAATGAATATTGTAAACTTAAATGCATTAATAAAACTTAAAAACACAGATATAGAAGAGTATGAAAAAATGTTAGGTGATAGTTTTGATATAGAGGTATACGGTGCAATTATAAAAGCAACATCAATAATAGAAGAAGAAAAAGACTATGTTTTAGACAGTTTACTAAAATATAGATTAAAGAACGCAACCAATAGCATAAGAAATATTATGTTAAGAGGAATGAAAGAGAATAAGATTATTTTCCCAATAAAGTACAAAAGTAATAAAAATGCTTATTTAGTGATAATATACAATGATTTAGAGAAAAAAGAAGAATATTTATTAATTTTTAATCAAAGGGATATATTTAATGTAGATCAAAATGATAATTTTAGTAACATGGGAAAAATAGAGGAATTAACAAATATAATAATAGAGCTTAAAGAAGAAATAAGAGACAATAAAGATAATTTTGAATATAAGCAATATAAGAAAGAAGAATTGATAAAATATAGAAATGTCTTAAAAGGGGTAGTTAAAAATGAAGAATAGAACAATTGTACTAATATTAATGATAGGAATATTTATTTTAGGTGTAGGCATGGGAACAAAAATAAATAGGTTACAAAATGAAAAACAAGTAATAACAAGTACAGTAAAACCGAATAAAGATATCAAAGTAAAAAGAATATTAAGAGAATCTACTAAGGACTTTAAATTAAATAAAGGGGAAGTAGTAACAGAATACACAGACGGCTCTTTTACTTTAGTTAATGAAAAAAGTGGATTATATGAATTCCAACCATGTGAATTGGGAGATTGGAATTATAAAGTTAAAAATCAAACAGAGCTTGATAAAATAGTAAAAACTTATTTAAGTATAAAAAATACAGGGGAATATTAATTAAAAGTTACTATACATGCAGGAGGGCTTACAATGGAATTTAAGAGAGAAAGAATGCTTACAATATATATAAATAGGGAAGTGTACAAAAAACGTAAGAGAGCTATTTTAAAGGTAGGAAAAAATATATTAATGATAACTATAAGTTGCAGCTTAGGAATGGTAATAGGAAAACTTTTATGTTTGATATATTAAATAAATATTAAAATATACTTGACTTAATGTGTGAGTTGATATATAATAATAATTGTAAAGAGGTTGAGCACTAGTAAATATCAAATCCTTCTAGTCGCAAAAGGAATGTATAGGAAAAATATAAAAATTGATTTAAGAAAGGACTTTTTAAATTATGAAAAGTATATGTGGAAAATATAAAGTTAAAAATATTATACAAGGATCGAATAATTTAAAATTTTTACAAATTGCATCTTTTGGTGTTGTAAAAGTAGTTGCTTTAGAAAATAAATATAATGAAATGATTTTAGAGTTAAACTCTTTAGATCATGAAGGTTATATCAAAGATGAAGAAAATAAGATTATTATAAGTACACCTTATAATACAAAATACATAATAAACAAAGTAGATATAGTTAAGATAAAATAAGTATTTTAATTAGAATTTTGGAGGATAAGAAAATGGAAATTAATAAATTAAAAGAAGAAATAAATAGGCAAAAAGAACTTAATATAAAATTATTTAATTCTATACCAACACCAACAAGAGAAGATCCTAACAATAAAAAAGCAGAACCAATATTAAAACAATGGAGAGAAGGAAGCAAGAAAATAAAAGAGTTATTAAAAGAGTTGCAAGTTTTAGAATTAAAAAATAAGAAAGCAACTGAAGAAAAAAATAAGAATAAAGTTTTTGTAAATAGTTATGGAGAAGCTACTAATAGGGAAATTACGAGTATTTCATATCAAAGAAATGAGAAAAAACTATCAAATGATATTTTGAAATTTATTAGTTAGTAAATAAAATCAATCTTTTAAATATAGTGGAGGGAATGGAAGTATGGAAGAAATTGTTATAAATAACAAAGAAATAATGAATAATGTAATGGTACTTTATGGCCAGTATAAAAATCAAAACTTTAAGTATTTAGAAGATCTTAATAATGGAGCTTATACAATAGAAGATATTGAAGGCCTTAATAATGAAGAGGTATATTATTTAATGAATAACTGCCACGATGGCCAGTATATAGAGAATTTAGAAGAAGAATATAATTATATTATAGATACAAATTTTCCAAGTGTTGTGGCCGATGTATATATAAACAAAGATATACAAAAGGAAGTTATTAAGTTTTGTAAAAAGAATAATTTTAAAGTGCTAAAACAAAGTTTAGGCCAACCAGTAATGATTAACAATATTTATATAGAAAACAATTGTATTATTAATTTAAGCTTAAAAGATGTTAAGGCCTTAATGAATAATTTTGAAGGTATAGAAATATTAGAAACTTATAATATGTTAACAGAAGATATTATAAAAAATTTTAAAGTTGGTCAAAAAGTAAATTTTGTGGCCAGTGATATAATGAATAGATTACAAAAGGGGGACTGTATTAGAAAATAATGGACATGAATTAATAGTAAAAAAATATAGAAGCAAAACTAAATTATTCGGCCTTATGGCTGGCCAAAAAATAAATATAAATTTAGGTTGGTAATTATTTAAAATCAATGATTTAAATAATTGGAGGTAATGAAAAATGGAGAACGAACAAAAAATTATAAATATGGTATTGCAAAGAACTGCTAAAAATATAAAAGAACAACTAAAATATAATGCTGATATGTACGGATCAGAACAGGTTAAAAATTTATTTGACAAAGAGTTCAATAAAACACTTATAAAGATAAGTGAAATAAATTTAAAACAACTTTCAAATGAAGATATATTTTTTATAAGGGATTGTATAATGGACTACAATAGAGACAATGATTATCAAGAGGAATTAAATAGAACGTTTAAAAAATACAACAAATTAATGTGGTGCCTAATAGACAAAAAAGTGGATTGCAAAAGATATTGTTTCTAAAGGTTTATAAAATCAATATTTAAATATATGGAGGTAGTGAAAAATGATTAATATAAATAGCTTACCTATTAAAATAGGCGATAAGATAACAATTTTTGAAGTAAACAATATGTTTAAACATATAGATGGTGGAATAGGATTAGACTTTGATATCGAAGAAGGAGCGTTATTATTCGATGATGAAAAAGATAATTTTGTTAATATTTATTACAATGTAATAGAAGACTATACAAACTATAACGGATTAGTAGAAATAACAGATATTATCACAGATAGAAGTATTTTTGAATAAATGTTATAAATAGAATTTAGGAGGTTGGAAAATGAATGGAATAGAAATATTTTTAGTGTTAAAAGAGAATAACAAAGATGTTTGTTATGTAGAATACAAAAAGATTCAAAATATATCAGAGGGATTGTTATGTACATGGCATGAAGATAAAAGCGGGATGTCTATACAAGGAAAATACGAAGAAAAAGAGCAATTATTAAATAAATTACTTAAGTATCATAGAAGAAAATTAGAAGAAGAAAATTAGAAGAAGAAAAAAAGAGATTAAATAAAAAATTTAAGGAATTTGAAAAATTTAAAATAGATTGTTTGTAAGAAATATACATATTAAAGGAGCATTAATTATGAATAGACCAACAAGAATGATGATAAATCATTTAAATTTAATTTTAGAAAAAGAGGGAAGTTGTTTAAGATATATAGAGCATAATATAGATTGCGGTATAATAACTTATAACTTGCTGGTTGTTGATAAATATATAAGCGATAGATATATTAATATTCCAATAATTACAGATAAATTAGAAAAAAAGATTAGACAATTTTTTGAAGATTATGGTATAGAAAATATTGGATTTTCCAATACAGTTAAAACAATATTGGTAAAAGAATAAATAAAGAAGGTTTAATAATATGACTAAGGATGAATTAATAAAAGGTATTAGAATGGATTTAGAGAAAAATAATAAGCTAATTGGAGATTTAGAAGTTATTAAATGTTTATCTATAAAAGAAATAAAAAGAATAAAAAATAATTATCTATATGGCTATATGGATAGTATGGATATAGCAGTCTTTAAAGGTAGGAATAAAGATATATTAGAGGTTTATAATGTTGATAATGAAATAGATTTTAATTTAATGACTTTTAAAGAGTATTGTAAGTTATATGATGATGAAGAAAGAAATAATAATTTTGAAGAAGAATATAAAAGTATTTTGGAACAGTATTATAATTAAAGGAGGTCGTAAGATCTTCTTTTTTTATTTATATAAAATTACAATTTTAATTAAAATAAATTATAAAAAATACTTGAAATATCTTTGAAAAGATAGTATAATATAATTAAGTTAAGAGATACGGAATAGTATCATCAGGAGGTAATTTTCATGTCAAATTATTATGTTAAAAGAGAAGCAAAAGTTAGAATAGCAGAGGAGTTAACAAAAAGAGGATGGAAGATATTTGGTTTTAAAGATGATGAAAGTGATTTAATGACTGATTTCTATAGTCCAGCATATTGGGACGGAATAGCAACTAAAAATGGTTACACACTTGTTATTGATACTAAAGGCAGCAATACATCAGGAGAAAGAAAAAAAGTTAGATGGAACCCAAATTACATAACAATAAATAATAAAGATCAAAAAAGAATTGAGAATCTAAAAGATGTTACAGTTTTAAGAGGAGCTACACCAGGAGAAGAAGAAAACGCAAAGAATATGATAACAAAGATTCAATCTAAATATAACAATGAGGGTGTAAGTCAATATGAGACTATAGAATTATATCCTTCATATATGGGAAATAGTAAAGGTTGTATATGGCACATAGAGAAAGATGGGTCTTTAATAGATAGAGGAAACAAATTAACTATATTCTCCAAAGTTCCTGAATCATATATATATGACATTATTAAAATGAAATATAAAGAAAGCTATAAATTTTATAATTCATGGGAATATAACGAAGAAACTGGATATAATGAAGAAGTAAGAAAAGAAAGAAAGTTAAGTGAAGAAGAAGAAAAAGCAATAAAAGAATTTAAAGCTTTTATACTAAGATTAGAAAGAGCAGTGACAGGAATGAATTCATGTGGAGATGGTACAAAGGAGACTGAGGAAGAAGGATTAAAGCAACAAAATAAAAAGAGTTTTAAAAAGGTTACTAAAGAAGTAAAAAAGATAGTTATAGAAATGCAAGAAGTAGACAAAAAAACTGAATTAAAGATAAATGATATATTTTTTCAAAATGGTAAAGGATATTTAAAAGTAAAAGAAGCAAAAGAAAATTCTTATCAAGTAGTAAAATTAGGATCAAAAAATAGAGGATATCAAGAAAGTAAAAGTTATAATAATGTTTGGTTTTTTAATAAAAAATCTATTGATAGAGCTATTCAGAGCGAAAATTATACATTAAAAATATATAATCTTATTGAAGTAGAAAAAATAGAAATAGTTGAAAAGTTAGTAAGAGTAAAAAATAGTGAGAAAAAAGTTAATAAAGAAGATAATAAAATAAATCACAAAAAAGAATATAAAAATATCGATGATGATAATATTAGTATTACATATAATGAAGAAAAAAAAGGTATAGAAATAAAATTTAATGAGAAACCAGAAAAGGTAATATTAAATCAATTAAAAGAGAATGGCTTTAAGTGGCATAATGTTAAAAAAGTTTGGTATGCAAAAGATACAGAGGAAAGAAGGAACTTTATAAATTCTTTAATAGGTGTTAAGGATCAAGAAGAATTAAAAGAAGATAAAATTGAACCTTTTACAGTTGAGGAAATAGAAGAAACAAATAAAATTATTAATATGATTATCGAAATGGATTGGGAATTATTAAGTGTAGAAGCAAATAAAGAAGACAATTGTATATATGGAAGCGTTAAAAAGTCTAATGGGGAAGTAGTAAAGGAAGGGTTATACGCTCCTAGTGATGATTTACACGAATTAAATGGAGTTTTTAGATGTTTAAAAAGTAAAATAGTAAATGAAACTTTAATTGACAATATGGAAGTTGTTGAAGAATTATCAACTTTAAAAGAAGATCACGAAGAAAATTATATAAATGAGAATTTATATAATGATAGCTCAAAAATTGAATCAGGATTTATATTCGACTGCCATTTTAAAGAATGGGATTTATCAATCGAAGAAATAAAAGAAAAATTAGAATCTTTTAACATAGATAAATATTATATAGGTGTAAATAAATTTATTTTTAATAATTTATCTTATGATGAAATTATAACAATAAAGGCTATTAATGATATTAATAAAAGTATATTATTTATAGATAAAAAAGAACTAATAAAAGAAGATCAGGAAGAAAATAATATAATAGATTTAGAAGAAAAGAAAGAGGAAGTAAAAGAAATGGAAAATAATTTTAATTTTGATGATATATTAAATAAATTTGATAATGTAGAAATAAAAAACGAAAATAGATTAAAGGATGAAGATCTTAAAGTAATGGAGGAATTACAAAATAATTTTGATAATATGAGAGAAAAATTTAAATTATATCTAGAATTATATAAGGAAAATAAAATTTATAATGTAGAGGGGAAAGAAATAACAAGAAGTATATATACTATAGAGGAAGATTTTATAAAAGAAGTTGTATTTAAAGAGTGTAATAGTTTTGTAAGTAAAATATATTACTATTTTATAAATAAATATAATGTTACTCTTAAACTAATAGAGCATAGCACAGATTATTATTTAGAGAGTAGACCAGAACAAGGAAAAAATAATTTAAATTGGTTTATGAATGAATTAAATTATAATTTATTACTTGATGATATTTTTAATCAATTAGGTGGTTTTGATTTTGAATCAAAGGAAATAGAAGAAGCAAAAGAAGATGTTATTAAAAAAACTAAAGGATGGAAAGAATCATATCTATCTGTGAAAGGAAAAAATTTATCAATACAAAATTTTATTTATTATAGTTGTTGGAGTGGGTACAAAATAGATTATAACAATACAAATAGTCTAAAGCCATTATTAACGCTTATAGAAAAATTTAATAATACATCTAAAGATACAATAGATATATTATTAAATAACTTAAAAAATTATGACGATGTAACAGGAAAAGAATTTGAAATTATAGGAACTAAAATAACTGGTATTAAGTTCTTTAAAAATGGCAAAGTTCAATTAATATTCAATAATGGATCTAACGCTTTAAATTTTGCTCAAACTTATTTAAATTACAGTATAGCAGCATAATTGAAAAATAAATAAAAGCATAATTTTACAAACGTCTTAAATGGCGTTTGTAGACTATATAATATTACATTATGGAGGTTATTAAAATGCAATACAAGGCGAAATATAAAGATTTGAATATACATATACCACAAGAGAAAAGAAAAGATATAAATGAAAAAATATTATATATGATAGATAATGACTTAGTAGAAAAAAGCGGAATGAATAAAGAAATAATATTTAATACCTATACTGGAGATGGTGGAACTTTTGAGATAAATTTTAATGATTATAATTCTTTTTATGAATATAGCAAGGAGAAAAAAAACCTTGAGAATGGACAATTCTTCACACAACAAGAGGAAAGTAAAAAATTAATTGAATTATTACAAGTAAAAGAAAATGAAACAGTTTTAGATCTTACTTGTGGTTCAGGTTCATTATTTAATTACTTACCTAATTTAAATAATGCTTATGGAAATGAAATAGATATTAAAAGCTATAAAGTATGTAATTATCTATATGGCGAAAAAATTACTCTTACCAATGGAGATATGAGAAACTATAATTCAAATATGATATTTGATTTAATTATAGGGAATCCACCTTTTAATATTAGAATGAAATATCAAGGACAAGAAAAAAATTCTCAAATGATTTATATTATGAAAGCTAACGAGCTTTTAAAGAAGGGTGGAATTTTAGGAATTATTACACCAGCAAGTTTTTTAAATGATGAATTTAGCGATAAGAGTGGTATTGATTATATGACTGATAATTTTAATTTCATAGGACAATTTGAAATTAATCAAGGCGCATTTAATAGGGTTGGGGTGAGTGATAACTTTAAAATAAAAATGATGTTTTTTATTAAGAAAAGTGAGTTTCTAGAAGAAAAAAAATACATAAATGAATTTACAACAGAGAAAAAAATTAAAGATGATATAGAAAAAATTAGATTGATAAAAGAAAAAAATAAGAATAGTATAAAATTAGAAAACTTAAAGAATTATACTAATAAAGACAAAGAATTTGAGAAAAAAATTACTAAACTGTTATTTGATATAAGAAGAACAAAAGCAACAAATAAATATTATAATGAGTGTTTTAACTGCTACCAATTATATTATAATCAAAAGCAGCCACAGAGTATTAGTAATGAAGAATGGGAAAAAATTAAATTAACGAAGAAAAAAGTTATTGCTAAATTAAAAAATGTGTTAAGTAATCAACATGGGAAAAAAATAATTAAGAATGAAAATAAACAAAAGGTATTAAATAGAAAGTTAAGAGCAGTAGCAAAACAAAGTATACCTTTTGAAGATATGAAGATTGATAAAAAAATTGATAAGTGGTTAAGTGAAAAAAGTTTATATAATGAAGTTGAAGGATTAAAAACAAAATTAAATGATTTACAAAGATATGATATGAATAAAACTATACAGAAAAATTTTGCATTTTTACAATGGGAAATGGGTGGTGGTAAGTCATATTCTAGTTTATATTATGGTTTGTATAGAATGGAAAAAAATCAATGCAAGAATATATTTGTAGTTGCACCAGCAATAGCTATTAAAAATACTTATGTAGACATGATGGAAAATTTTAATTTACCTTATAGAGTAATTAATTGTAAATCAGATATAGAAAAAATTATTCCAGGAGAATTTATATTATTAACTTTCAATATGCTTATTAAAAATGAAAGATGGGTTAAAAGATTTTTCAGACTTCATGGAAAAAAATTTACTTTAATATTAGATGAATCGGATAGCATTAGTAATATCAATTCTAAGCGTTGCAGAAGCGTGTTAAACTGCTTTAAAACTAATACAATATATAAACTATTATTAAGTGGTACAAGTGTTAGAAACTCAATTAACGAGGTATATTCACAGTTAGAATTATTATATAATAATAGTTTAAATATGGTATGTAAAAATGAATTTATATATGAAGAAGATAAGGAACAAAAGAATATTAAGAAAAAAAATAATGATTTAGTAAATAAACCTTATCCACCATATAGAAAAGGATATGAATTATTCACTAAATCACATATACCTAAAAAGGTCAGTACTTTTGGTGTGGCTAAATACGAACAGAATATATATAACAAAGAACAATTAAAGAAAATAATTGACAAAACTATTATTACAAGGACATTAGAGGATATCGTAGGAAAAAAATTATATAATATACATCAAGTTACTTGTAGTTTTACAGATTCAGAAAAAAATCTATATAAGCAAATATTAGAAAAATTCTACGAAATGAGTGCGGAATATCACATACATACTGGTAATAGTAAAAAGGATGCTATGTTTAGAATTCTGGCACAACTAAATACTTTACTTAAATCATGTAGCACACCCCATATTTTCAAAGAATATAAAGGCACCAAGGTAAGCAGTAAAGTATTAAAAGTTTGTGGTATGGTAAAAAAATTTAGTAATGAAAGAGTTGCTATTGGTTGTACTAGAATTAAAACAGTTAACGTATATGCTGATATATTGAGAGAAAAATTTCCTAATAGAAAAATATTTGTGATAACTGGACAAGATACAACTTTAAAAAAAAGAAAAGTAATGGTTGAAGATATGAAAAAATGCGATGATTGTATTATAGTATCAACTCAGATGGCATTAAGCTGTAGTATGAATATTGGATTTGTAGATAAAGTTTTAATACCAGAAATGCTATGGAATGATAGTTCAACAGGACAATACAGAGCAAGATTTACAAGAATGAATTCTAAGAAAAAAACTGATATTTATAATATATTTTATACTAATAGTATTGAAGTTAATTTATTAAAGTTAAATATGGTTAAAGATAAAATATGCAGTTTAATGAAAAATGAAGAGTTGGCAGATCAAGAAGTGTATGAAAAATTCAATATAGACCCAATTATATTAGAGGGGTTAATGGTAAAAGAGGAAACAGAACAAGGTATTAATATTACATGGGGCAATCAGAAAATAAAATAGAATTTAGATATAAAAAATAGACAACGATAATGTAAAATAACGATAAAATTTAAAAAATATAAGTATCTATTACAAATATTGCATTTAGTGTCGAACTATGTCGGAAAGTATTCTAATACAGAATAATTTAATTAAAAAATTGTGATATGATTAAATATGTAACGTGAATCTCTTTACAAAAAGTTTTTTTGGGATTATACTTTACTCATACAACACGAGAACGTATGTTCGAACGAATGAAAAACGGAGGTTGAAAGATGGAAGAAGCGAGTATTATTATAGATTTTTTAGAGGGGAATCTAAATAATTATTTGGTTATGAATGGTTATAAGGGAGAAATAATAGAAATTTTAACAAACTATGAATATAATGAAAAAAATATTAAAATAGAACTAGAAAAAACTGAATTTGAGTTCAATATGGATAAAATTCAGATATACATATTTGATGGTGAAATGAGAATTTTAGATGAAAAAAATTGTTTGATATTCGAGGAATTTTAATAGAAGGCTGCTAACTTTTAGCAACCTTCTATTTTTTATAATTTATTGCAATTATGAGCATATTATGCTACAATACACTATATAGATATAAGTATATAAAGGAGGCAATAAGTTTATGGCAAATAAAGAAGATTTTAAAATTGAATTAAAAGATTTTATAGATAGAAATGCTGATAATATTGAAGCAATTAAAAAAATAAAAGAGGAATTCATAAAAAAAGGATTCGGAATTAATACACCAAATTTATTATTTAATCAAAACCAAGGAAACGTAACAATAGATGAAATAAATTTATTAGAGTCAATTGGAATAAGCAAGATTTTATATAAAATAGGATATAATAATTTTAACCCAGCTAATTTTTTTACTAGCAGTGAAAGAGACATGTATGAAACACATATTAATCAACCAGAAATCAATGAAAATGAAATTATATTTAAAAATGTAATTCAATATAACGATCAAATGTTTTTATGTGCAAAGTGGTTACCTAGCGAACAGGCAAAAGCAAGAGCTAATAGAAATATAAGATATAACTTTTTAACACAAAGAGACCCTAAGTATAAAGTAGATAGATTCGGGAATGTTAAAAAAATGATTAATTTAAATAATGAAAGTGTAGAAGGAATAAAAAAAACAATCAAAGATAGAAAATATTTTCCACCAGATACTATTTCATTAAATATACCAATTTTAGATGGTAAAATTCCTCAATTCGTTTATGACAAAGATAAATTAGAATTTAGAATAAAGGTTAATTATGATATAGATAGTGAACATTATACACCATTAGATATTACTGATGGATGGCATAGAGACACTGCTATTAGTGAATTAGAAAGTGAATTAAGAAAAAAACATATAGATATAAATGATGTATTCGAAGGTTTTCCAGTACAAATTTCTTTAACTACAATAGAGCAGGCAGCCGATTTTGTCAGAAGACAAACTAAGGCAAATAAAATGAGTGAAGAATATGGCGAAACAATGGTTGATGACGGTATTAACAAATTTATTCAAAAATTAAACACTCTTGATAATAGAAATAATAATATTTTGAATAACAATATTTCTAAAACTTTTGAGAGTATGAAAATGGAAGACAAATTAACTAATTTCACAATATTAAGATCTGGATTAAAATATATTGAGGATTTTGAAAATATCAATTTTGATAGCTTTAATGAGCAGGTTTTAAATAGTAAAAAGTATGTTCAAGTTATAAATATAATTAATAGTATTATGGAAAATGAAATCAGTAGAAATTATGAACTTCCTAATATTTTTGTAGGATATTTTGCTTTATGTGTTTATGTGGTAAAAAATAAACTAAATGAGGATGAAATATTAGATAGTGTTAATAGTTTTACGAAAAACATTAAATTGATTAATGATAAAGATTTTAAAGATTTAAGGTTACATCAGAAAATGACCGATGCAAAGAAAATATACAATTATTTTAAAGAATTAATTTAGTTTACAAAAGAAGTAATGATAACGGAATACGATTCTATGATATCGTTAAGGGGTCGTAACCCTTATAGTAGGAGGAAAGAAAATGAAAGATATGGATAATTTTGATTCAGCGATGAATATGTATAATCAACTACCAGTTTTTTTAAAGAATAAAGTTGATTTTCTGAATGAAAGAAAGTTTACTCATAGTACATGTAAAAATGTATATAGAACTTTTTATAAACTTGTATATCAAATTGAACAATTAAAAAATAAAGATTTATCTCAATTCAATAGAGATGATGTAATTGAGCTAATACAATCAGTTCCAACAAGTTCTATGAATACAATAAAACATGCTTTTAGTGTTATTAAGGGGTATGAAACTTGGGCAATTGAAAATGGATTAAATCATTCAGGCGAAGACCCAACTCAGAAAATTAACTTAAAAGAGATTGCAATTGTAAATAGTAGAAAAATTAAGAATAATTATATAAGCTATGATGAAATATTTGATATGTGGCAAAAAATCAAAACTGGACAAAATGAAGAATGTGATCAAATTACAGAACAAAATTTAGCTTTAGTTTTATTAATCAGAATGGGATTAAGAGGAAATAAATGGAGTGAAGTTTTATTCCTTGAAAAAGATGATATTGATTTTGAAAATAAGATTATTCATGTAACTAATAGAGACCAGGATGTTTTAGATGGGAAGAAAAATCTTGAAAATGTTAAAGATATCGATATAAAAGATGATAGAATAATAAATATTTTAAAAGAAGCATTAGAAGTAAAAGAATATACTTATGAAAGAGGAGTGGCGAAAACTAAAGTTGATGTAACTAGAGTATTCGAAGATTCTAATTTTATAATAAAAAGAGAAGTAGGATATCCAATTATTACGCCTACAATATTTAGAAATAGATTGGCACTATTTTTCAGTGCTGCAGAAGAAAAATATATTGCTGCTAAAGATTTATTCAAATGTGCAGAATTAGATATGATATTCGAAATAAAAAATAAGTCTAAATATAATAAATTGTTTATAAGCGATTTTTTACATGTCCACAAATTTTTTGAGCCAAAAGCTACTAGTAGTGGGTATGTGACGATTAAGGAACTGTATACAAACATGACAGGTGATAATGATATATTAAAAGAAAATTGGTTACTGGATAAAGAGGGGAATAGGGTTGAGTATATACCTGATTACAGTAAATATAGAAAATAGAGGAGCAGAATTCAGTGCTCCTTTTCCATAAAATAAAAATAAATATTAAAATATGATTGACTTATTTTGCTTTTAGGAGTATACTAAGTTCATAGATGAGAGAGATACAAAATGAGGAGTGATTAGAATGATGAGTAAAAATTATTATCGAGGCGAAGTATACTACGCTGATTTAGGTAAGATAAGTAAAGGTGACAAAAGAACATCTGAGCAAGCTGGAATTAGACCAGTAATAATAGTACAAAATGATATGGGGAATAGATACAGTCCTACTGTTATAGTAGCTTCAATAACATCACAAGTAAATAAGGCTAAACTACCTACACAAGTAATACTAGACTATAAATACATAGGCTTAGAAAAAGAAAGCTTTGTTATGTTAGAGCAAGTAAGAACCTTAGATAAGGTTAAACTTTTAAGCTATGTTGGAAAGATAAGTGCAGCGGATTTAGCGAAAATAGATAAAGCTGCGTTAGTCTCATTAGGAGTTGATGATAGAGTTAAAATAGAGGAGAAGGTTAGGGATATAGAACAGCTTGATAATGTTTTATATGTAGCTATAAAAACTAATGTAAATGAGGAGTTCTTGGATAATTTCAAGAGAGAAAGAAAATTATCAATTCAAGATTTGAGTAATTACTGTAGTAGAAAAGGGTTAGATTATACAAATTATTATAAACCTAAAGAGCAAACAGAATTCAAAAGAATTAGTTAATATGGAGGAGTAGGGATGAGTGTTATTGACTTTAATAAAGCAAAAGAAAAAAAACTTAAAAATAACAGAGAAAATGAAAAAGAAGCAGACTATATAATGAGAAGGGAAATATTGCAGGCCTGTTTATATATAGGGGCATTAAAGTATGATAGAGCGATCAAATTATTGGAGAGTACTTATAATAAATACAAGGGGAAATGTAGAAATCTAAAAAACTATTTGGATATATACAGATATTTGGGATTGGCATATAGTTGTGTAGGAGATGAACTCAATAGCGATAAATATTATGGAAAATTGAAATTATGTTTAAACAGATATGAAAAGGAGTTATTGAAAAACTATCCACATGCATATGTAATAAACAGTGAAGAATATTATAACAATAATAAAAATAAATTAAATAAAAGAGAATCAATTCGAATAAATAGAAAGATATTAGAATGCTGTAAGCAAAATAATTTCCATGCTGAGCAGTTTACAGCGAAGGCAAGAATAGAAATACTTAAAGAGAATTATGAAGAAGTCGTAGACTCTTTAAGTAGAATACATAATGATAATGAATTTGATAAAGAAGAAAGAAAAATACTTAATGAATTAAAAGAAAATAATACTGAGGAATATTATAGATATTTATGCAATGATAAAGTAAGGATAGGGATATGCGTTGCTCAGTCATAATAAAATAAATATTAAATATCAATTATAATTATATGCGGAAAGCGGGGATGTTAATGTGGTGTGAAGTATGTGAGTCAATGCGTGAGGATAGTAAAATAGATTTTTTGGAAGCTGTAGAGTATATGACTAAAGGGAGATTTTGCAAAGATTTCGAAGGTGCAACTTACAGAATTAAAAATAGAAAGTTTGAACATAGGAGTTGTTATAATTGGATACCTTGTTACAACTATCAAGTTCCAACTGAGACAGAGTGGGAATTAGTTAAGGAGGATTTAACATGATAGTTATGAAAATGTGTAAAAATTGTGGATGTTTAGATTGGAATAAGATATCAGAAGAAAAACAATATTGTTCTGCCTGTGAAACATCTGACTGCTGTAAACATAGAAGATGGATGCCATTAGAGGAAGAAGATACCAAAGTTGTGAATATAGGTGGAAGAAATTTAAGATTTTACAATGGAATTAAAGAAATGTTGGATGTCAATGATTTATAAGGAGTGAGAAGAAATGAAAAAACAATATTATTATACAATAATGGAAGGCAATAAATTTTTAGCAAGCAATCTTATGAGAGGCATGGTAGATAACATAACAGAAGCAGTAAGATTGTTTTATGAGGATGATGCCATAGAATACTTTGAAGGGCTTAATAAAAATAGAAATTTTAAAATAGTAGAAGTTGAATGTATTTTAAGAGAATATGAGGTGTAATGATGATTGAAATATTAATGAAAAACTTAAATTTAAAATTAAGAAGTCAAATAGAAAACCAAAATTATTATTTAGAAAATGATGATATTTATGTATCTGTAGTAATGCCTCATGCGGGGAATAACTTTAAGTTACTGATAAGGGCTGACTATAAAGAAACTTTTGATAGATGGAGTAATTGTTTATATGAAGTTTGGGTAGATAACAACGGAGATTTAAAGGCAATCATAGACGATGTAAATAATTTGGTAAAGCATAAAGATTCGCTCTTAGTTAAGAGTTACGATAAATATGATGATGAATACTTTTGGGATATAAACGAAAATAAATACGATGAATTCATAATGCTTTAGGGAGGACTCAGATAGTGTGTGAATCAATGAGAAATCATGAAAGAGAGGGGGAGGAGATGAAAAATGAAAACCATAACAAAATGGAAAAGATATCGGATTTATTAGAAAACATAAACAGATTTATAACATATATAAATTACTGGATGGAATTAGAGGTTGATTATAATACAAATGTATTATTAAACGATATAGTTTGTAAATTGATACCACTAGAATTTGAAATAAGAAAAATTAAAAATAAATTTATATATGATACACATATCGATAAGAAACAGATAAATAAATCAATTGATGAAGTAATTGCAGAGTTAAATGATATAAAGAAAATGATAAAATAGAATTTTTAATTAGATTGGAGAGGATCATATGAAGAAAATAAAAATAAAACAAGTATTAAAAAGAGCCAATAAGAAAGATTTAGATATAATAATTTCATTTGAAGAGAGATATGGTGGAACTACTTATACTGTTGGAAGAGAAGATTTGATATTAAAAGATAGAGTAATAAAAATTAAAGTTCATGTTCCAGAACTTTCAGAGTTCGTTCCTTATCAAAATGTTAGATGGATAAAGTGTCATAGAAAATAATTGGGAGGATGTCAAAAAACTGGCTTTAGAAAAGCAAGTGCTTATTAAAGAAATTTAAAATAGATTGATTATGAAATAAATATTTTAGAGGTGATTATATGGAGAGAAAATTAAATCTAAAAAAAGGTGATAAATGTATAGTTGCTATAATGCCGAGAAGTAATGCAGCGAGGCATGTGAATATGTCATTAGAGAATATAAATAACTGGACTTGCGAATGTGAAGTAATATCAGTAGGGAGAAAGTACATAGAAGTTAAATATGGCAATAATAGTACAATGCAATTTGACATGACCAATAACTATTGGGAAAAAAGTATTTATTCACCAGACTATGTATTATATGAAAATTTAGAAGAGATAGTAGAAAAAGAAAAACGAGAGGATTTACACTATAAAATTAAGAGAGCATTTGAAGGATATAGAGAGATTAAATATACTTTAGATCAGTTGATTAGAATTAATAATATATTAGAAGAAAAATAATAAAATGAATGATTTAAGGGTGATATGATAATGAAAATAAATCAGGTGTATGAAGAGTTTGAGATGGGTGATTTTATAGTTGTTATACTAAAAGAAGATATTGAAGAAAATGGATATTTAGATGAGGTAAATGAAGATGTGAATACAATATTTTTATGTGATGAAAACAATGATTTAATAGAGATTAATGTGAATGATATAAAAGAAATAAAATAAAAGGGAGAGATTGCATGAGAAAGTTCAAAGTTGTGGTAGAGAGAATAGAGGAATATGAAATAGAAATAGATGATAACGTAATAAATGATGAGTTTATGGATGAATATGAGAGATATATGTGCAAGTTAAAAGAACATAAAGATAGACTTAGTTCATTAGCAGGTATGGTTGGAATGAATAGAGCCACAGAGTATGGATATGAGGGCATTGGTTATCCTTTAGTTCATGGAGAAAAAGAGAATTATTCACACCAAGATACAAACGAGTATATAAATATATCTGATGTAGATGAAGGGTATATGGACATTAGAGTAAAAGAAATAAGTTAGGAGAATATATATGCTAGATAGTGAACAAATATTAGATTTAAAAGATGGAGATATAATATATGATATCTCAAATAATAAAATAAAAAAACACATTGTTTCATACACTGAATTAAGTATTATTGATAATTTTTATATAGCAATATATTTTAAAGGAAATAAAAGATTTATGACTGTATAAAGTGATTATAATTATTTATTTTTAAGTTATGATAAAGCAAAGTTGAGTCTTGATAATAATAAGAAAATAAAAAAGAATGTTGATTATGTGCTTAATCATCTTACTAGAGATGAATTAGACGATTTAACTATATTCAACAAAGAAATACACAATAAAGATTTATCAATATTCATATGTATGGATTCTAATGATTATGATTATGAAGCACTTTTTATTAAATTAATTAATTTAAATTTTGAATTTACAATTGTAGCAGGTGATCTTTGTAATTATAAGCGCAAAAAAGATAACTATGTTTTTTTAGAAGTTAAAAAAAATATATCATGGATGCCTTTAAACGGTTAGGAGACGTAGATATGAATGATTGTATATATTTAGATAGATTAAACAGTTCTAAGCAATGTGTATGCACTGCATTTGTAGATTGGTGGGAAAAGGAAGTTCCCAAGGATATTATATATCTCACAGAGGAAAATTGTATGTGCGAATTATATGAAAAGAAGCAATAAAATTAAAATGAGAAAGGGTGAAGTTAATGAACAAAGAAGTAGAATGTCCTTATTGCTATGCAGTATATGACGTTGAAAAACTCGACGATTCACAGTTTGAATGTATTTGTGAGTCTACAATTCAAGTTGATTTTAATGAGGGCGGAGAGCCTTATTTATCAGGTAATTAATTTACAATACCATAATAAAATGAATGGAGATTAAGATGACAAATGCTGATAAGATAAGAATAATGACAGATGAAGAATTAGCTGAATGGATAGAAAAACATCATAATGAAGATAGAGAGGATTGGGATAGTTTAGGCTGTTATCGTTGTGTATATTATAAAACACATCACTATCCTAAAGACTGCGGTGAATGTGAATGGAAACATGGAATTTTAAGGTGGTTAAAAAGAGAAGAGTAGTTCACAATAACAAGACAATATAAGAAAAGGGAGTATTGCTGAATTACTTGTTAGTTATAATAATAGTAGCTTACTAAAGGAAGAAGGTAATTAAATGAATGATACAAATATAAGCAGATACATAAGTTTAATATTAAGACATAAGCCTGATGTAATAGGACTGCAGCTTGATAATCAAGGTTGGGGGAGTGTAGAAGCTCTTTTAAAAGGGTTAAATGATAAAGATAATAATGTGACTATGAATGACTTAGAAAGAATAGTTAGAGAAGATGATAAGCAAAGATATTCGTTGAATAAAGATAAAACAATGATAAGAGCTAATCAAGGACATTCAATAAAAGTTGATTTAGGACTAAAAGATATAAAGCCACCTAAGATTTTATATCATGGAACAGGTAAAAAATATTTAGACTCTATATTAAAATATGGAATAGTCAAAAAGAATAGACAATATGTTCATTTATCAGACAATTTAAATACTGCTATGAATGTAGGTAAAAGGCATGGTGAGGTTGTTGTATTAAGAATTCCTGCAGAGCGAATGTATATGGATGGAGTTAAATTTTATTTAAGTGAAAATAAAGTTTGGTTATGCGATTACATAGATCCTAAATATATTATAGAGGTGATTAAATGAAAATATGGGAAGCTAGATTACTATTAAATATAAACGATGAAGAGGAATATTATACATATTTTAGTTTTGAATTGGCAGGAGATAAATTCAAGGTTAATGAAAAATATACAGAATGGAGCTATTTTGAAGATTTCGTTATGGATAGAGTGCCTATGAATATTAGAGTAGAAGAACACTATGGAACTATAGCAACACAGGGGTTTGATAGGGAATTAACAGAAGAGGAACAAAAGGAAGTTAAGGGTAAAATGAAAGAAAAAATGCTTGTGTTCTTAGCTGTTAGGCAACAACAAATTAATAAAATATATGATGAAAAAATACAGACTTTATTAGATATGGAGAATAAATAGATGGAAATAACAAATGATATGATGTTCGCAGATTATGATTTATGGTTATATGATAATGGATATATTGAAAATAATGAATATGCAGAAGCAGAATATGAACTATGGAAAACCTTAAATGGGTATATTGATTAGTTTATAAAATAATTGTTTTAAATACATATGTTAGAGGACGTTGAAAGGGCTATGCGGAAGGTTTGATTGAGGCTACGAGTATATTGAGCAATTTAGAAAGAAAAGCCAATAAAAATATCTCATGAAAATAGTTGAGTTAAATATTGCCAATAAGTTATAATAAGATGAAAAGAAAATTATAACAAATATGAGGTGTATCGACCATGGAACATAAAATAAATTTGAGAAATTTAAAAGAAGAGTTTAATAAATCTAATATAAAATGTATAGAAGGGACATGTATTATTGCTAATAAATTGCCTATTATAGAGATAAATCAATTAAATGAGTATATAAATCTACTCTCAGATTTAAAAGCAAAAAATGTGTTTTATTCTTTATGCTATTATGATGATGAAGAATATTTTATTGATGAGGATATCATATTAGACGAATATGGAGAAAAAGCACTTAATTTAGCTAAAGATAAAATAAGTGAGTATAATAAAAAAATGGAAAGCTTTGATTTTGATATTCCATATAGAATAAATTTATATTTTATAAAAGATAATATTGCATATTTATCTTATCTAGAAGATGACTGGTTAAATCAGCATGAGGTATTTACTGCTAATGTAGAACTAGAAATAATGATTGAAGATATAGAGCCAGAATTGGAAAAAGTTGAACTAGAACATCAAAAAAGTGTTGAAGAATTAGGACAAGAGTTAAAAAAATTAATTTTGAATGATGAAGAATTTAAGTTTTGTAGTAATCAGTCATTAAGGGCATCGTATACTAGAAAATTAATGAATAGTACTATATTTGAAAAATATAAAATTTATTTTAAGATAGGAAATGGCAGATATAACGATATAGATATATATAATTTTGTAGAACTTTTATGGAAAAAGATGAATTCAAAATAGTATAAGTTAACATGAGGATTCAAAATCCTTATGTTAATTTTAAAAGTAATTAATTAAAATCGATATTTTAAGAATATAAAAAGATAAAATCGTTATGATTTTGAGATGTAATTATAAAATAAAATTTCTTTTATGGTTGTATGTTGGAAAGAATACTATGGTATAATTTTCTTGTAAAGAATTATTATAGGATAGGATGTGGATATTGTGTCAATTTCAGATGATTTTCAAAAATTTTGTCATAATTTAAATATGAGTGATAATACCGTAGCAAAAATAAGGAATAGATATCATCAAATAACAAAAAAGATAAATAGTATATATTGGAACAATTCTTCAGATAATGCTCACAGCTTATATGCAGGATCGTATGGAAGAGGTACAGCTATATTTACTTCAGATCTTGATATAATAGTAGAATTACCAAAACTATATTATGATAGATTTAATGGTTATGCTAGTAATGGACAATCTCAATTCTTAACAAATGTAAAAAATTCAATTATTTTAAGTTATCCTAATTCTAAGATAAAAAGCGATGGGCAAGTTGTAAGCATAGATTTTTCGGATGGTATTTCTTTTGAAGTTGTACCAGCTTTTAGACAATGGGATGGTAGCTACAAACATGCAGATTCTAATAATGGGGGGAAATGGAAAGAAACTGATCCAAGAAGTGAAATTTCGGCTATGAATCAATTAAATAAAGAAGCTAATGGTAACTTGAAAAGGTTATGTAAAATGGTAAGAGCATGGAAAAATACTAATAATGTGATTATGAGTGGGATATTGATAGATACATTAGCTTATAGATTTATGCAACAATGGGAAAATAAAGATAAATCCTATCTTTTTTATGATTGGATGACTAGAGATTTCTTTAAGTTTTTAGTGGATGAATCTTATAAAAGCTATTGGAGGAAACCTGGTAGTGATACTTTTATTTGGAAAGATGGAGATTTTAAATATAAAGCTAAATCAGCTTATGAAATCGCAAAGATAGCGGTAATAGAATATGAAAAATATCCTTATTTAACTAGAGAAAAATGGAGAGAGATTTATGGAACAAAATTCCCAAGTTAATAGACAAAAATATATTTTAGAATCACAAATAAGAGATGAATATGGCAAATTAGTATATACGTATACTTGTCATAACTATATAATAAGTAGATATAAGAATTATGATAATATTATAAAAGGAACACAAATAGTATTATCAGCGATAACAACAGGAAGCTTCTTAAGTATAATTTTAGGCAGTAAAGAGATGGCAAGCTATATTGGTGCAATTTGTTCTTTGCTTCTTTTAATTTCAAATGCTTGCTCTAAGAGTTTTAATATCATTGATAAAATTAATTCTCATAGAAAAGCTGCAAATTCTTTATGGTTACTTAGAGAAAATTATATTTCTTTAATTGCAGATATACAAATTCTTGAAATTAGAGAGATTATGGAAAGACGCGATAAATTAATTGTGAGAACGGGCGAAATATACACCCAATCACCGAATACAGATAGTAGAAGTTATAAAAAGGCCCAAGAAGCATTAAAAAGCAATGAAGAACAGTATTTTACTGATGATGAAATAGATAAAATGCTTCCCGTTGATTTAAGAAGAGGTAATAGAAGTAATAGGACAATTTAGTTCTATTACTTTTAATATAATTAAAACTTGAATTTTAATTAAAATAAAACATAAAATACACTTGACTTAAGAAGAGTTGAGTAGTATTATAATAAGTGTCAAGAGGAAACGCAGTCAAATGCGGATAACTCAGAGTTTATAATCTTTCTTTTCAAAAAAAGATGTATATTAAATAAAATATAAAAAAGGATTGATAGTATGAATAATTTTACACCTGGTACTAAGGAATGGAAATTAAAGAAGAGAGCTGAAATATTGGATAAGAGATTAAGAAGCGAAACTAAAAGACTAAAGTTACATATTACAATGAAATAATGAGGAGGCAAGCAGAATGGAAGAAATAGAACTTTTACATATAAGTAATGATATAGCAAATATATATAGACAGTTTATCAGAGGAAAGAGGAATGCGAGAAAAACAGATATAGAAAAATGTCTCACAAGAAATTTTATTTTAGGTACTGTAAACGAAAAGAGGAGTAATGATAAAGTACAAGTAAGAAAATATGGTAACTTATCAATTATGGTTGATATGAATAGTTTAGATGTTTTGAGTATTTATAATAAAAAAGGTGGGAATGAAAGCTATATAAATATAAGAGAAAAGGAAGCTCTTAATAAAATATTGGGAATTGGGAGTGATGAAATGAACAATAAGATATTATATCAAGTTGTAGGTGCGAGTGGATCTGGGAAAGATTACATCGTGGACAAAATATGCGAAGAGTTTAATAAGAAAAAAGTAATAAGTAGAACAACAAGAAAATCTAGATATAAAGGCGAAAATACTCACTTGTTTGTATCTGAGAAAATGGCAGATACTGAATTTGGGACAGCTGTAGCTAAGACGAATTTCAATGGTTATAGGTATTATACAACTTATGATGATATTGACAATAAGGATTTCTACATCATAGATCCAGCTGGAGTAGAATCCATGAAAAAACAAAATAAACTTAAAACTACAAGTGTATTTATTAAAACACCTTGGTACATAAGAGCATGGCATATGAAAAAAAGAGGTGATGGATTAAAAAATATACTAAGTAGACTTAGAAATGATAAAGTAGAGTTTAAAAACTTTACAGGAGATTTAAATTTTAAATCATCTAAGAGAATGTATAATTATTTTGCAGAGGAATATAGAAATGAAGAAATATAGCCTTATGGAAGTAATATTACAGTTATCAGTAGACTCTAGGTTAAGATTCACAAGAGTGAATGATTTAGAATTTGAAGTTTTTAGAGGCAAATATGGAGATATTATGATGAAAGTAGGAAGGTTTGTAAAGCCTCTTCCATATTTTAATTATGTTCATGATGAATGGATAAGAAAGGAAACTAAGAAATGGATATAATAGTACTTTGTGTAATAATACCGTTAGTGATAATGAGGATAATATTTGGAGAAAGAGAGAATTAAAGAGCTTGAATAAAATGATGAAAGATTTTTGTAATTCTTTATGGAGAAAGAAGGATATAGAATTGAGAAGAGAAGTAAGTAAAGAACAAGAAGAATGGATGAAATACAGATATTTTTGTAAAGAAAATAAATTAAGAGAAAATAATATGAAAAGCATCAGAAAGTGGTTTATAGTCGAGAAAAATCTATTAAATACTGATTAGGAGAGCAATAGATGTATGAATAATAACAATAGATGTAAAATAAATATTAAAAATATATCCAAAATAAGAAAGTTAAAGCATATTAGTCAAGTTAAACTAGCCTTAAAAATAGGAGTAACACAAAGTACAATATCGAGGATAGAAAATAACAAGGAATCTCCGACATTACATACAATAGAAAATATAGCAACCGCACTTGATGTATGCCCATTTGATTTAATGTCTTGTAGTTGTAAAAGAAAACAAAAAAATAGTTGTAAGCAATGTCAAAGAAAAATTAAAGGCAGATACTATATATAAAAAGGAGCATATATATGAAAAGAATAAAAGAAATAATAGAAAGATTACAAAATACTAGTTCTACAAATGATAAAATAATTATATTAAAAAACAATGAAGATAATATACTACTACAAAAAGTATTATTTTATACTTATAATCCGTACATGAAATATAAGATAACTGAAAAATTATTAAAGAAATTTGACGACGGTTTAATGTTAAAGGGGATTTATGTTGGGGATATTTTTGATTTGCTTGATGAGTTAAGTAGAAATAATATAAACGATAATCTTAGAACGCAAGCTAGAATGTTTTTACAGAACTCTTCCGAAGATATAAAAGAATTGTATACTATGATGTTACTTAAAGATTTAAGATGTAACATAAGCGCAAAAACAATTAATAAAGTGTGGAAAAACTTGATACCCCAATTTAATGTAATGTTGGCATCTAAATACTGGGATAGTGTAGATAAAGTAAGTGATAAGGAATTTATAGTTACTACGAAACTTGATGGGGGAAGAATGGTTGCCTGGAAAGAGAATGGTGTATTTAAAGCATTTACAAGACAAGGGAAAGAGATAGAAGGATTACATGAAATAGAACAGGATTTTATAAATATACCAGATGGGATTGTATTAGATGGAGAAATACTTATTAGGAATGATAGGAATTTAGAATCAAAAGATTTATATAGAGTAACTATGAAGGAGGTTAGAAAGGAAGGGGAAAAACATAATTTGATATTTAATATATTTGATATATTGCCATTAGAAGATTTTAAGCAAGGTAAATGTAAAACTAAATGTATAGATAGAAAAAATCAATTACATGAACTTGTAGAGAAAAATAGTTTTAATAATATAATAGAAGTCAAACCGTTATATATAGGCAAAGATATAGAAGAAATAACAAAATTATTAAACAATGCTATTAATAATGGAGAAGAAGGTGTAATGGTAAATTTATCTGAAGCAGCTTATGAGTGTAAAAGAACTAAAACTATTTTAAAGGTTAAGAAATTTAATGATGCAGATGTAAGAGTAGTTGATATGGCTGAGGGTACAGGAAAGAATAAAGGTAAATTAGGTATGATTACAGTACAATTCGAAAATAAAGGGCAATTATGGACAACTGGAATAGGTAGTGGTTTTAGTGATGAAGAAAGAGAACTATACTGGAAGCAACCAGACATTATAATGAATAAAATAGTAACAGTAGGATATTTTGAAATTAGTAGTAATGCCAATGGTGGTTATGGGTTTAGGTTTGGTACGTGGAAAAGTATCATAAGAGATGATAAAGATGAGATAAGCATGTATTAAAAAGTCTATAATAAGTCAATTATGAGTAATACCAATTAATAAAATAAATATTCAAAAAGGGAGATATAAAAATGATGAAATTAAATAATGAAATTAGAGAAATGCTAAATACACCAGGATCAAGAGCAGGAGATAATTATTATGAATTTGAAGAAAGTGTTAAAACTGTTTTTAATTCTTTAGTGGAATCAAATACGCCTTTATTTAAAACAAATGTAGATAAAGAAATTTTATGGGAAACTTATTTAAATGGTATACCAGAAGAAGGAAGACAACATTATAATTGTAATGCCTGCAAACACTTTATTACTAGATATGCTAATTTAGTAACTGTAGATGAAAATGGAGCGATCAAATCAGTGTTATGGAATGAAATCCAAGCACCCGTATTTTTTAAAGAAGTAGCTAAAACATTAAGAATTATTGTGGAGGGTAATCCTATAAAGAATATATTTTTATCAGATGAAAAAGTATTAGGAATACCTAAGACTGGAGAATGGACACATTACTCAGTAAAATTAAAAAATAATTCTATATCTTTAAATAAATCTAGACTTCAAACAGCAGGACAGATATTAGCAGATAAAAAGGAAGACTATAGAATGTTTAATCTAGGATTGGTTGATTATTCTGCCGAAATACTACAAATAGCTTTAGATTTATTAGAATCTAATCAGTTATATAGAGGAAATAAATTTGTGAAGATTGTAGAATGGTTTAAGCTTATGTCTGAATCATTATCAACAGTCAAGGATAGAAAACTTAAAGAAAATTTAAAATGGTTAGCAGTTGCAACAGCTCCAACAGGATTCTGTAGAATAAGATCATCTATGGTTGGAACTTTACTCGACGATATAAAAGAAGGGTTATCACTAGAATCAATTAAAAGAAGATTTAATGAGAAAATGAATCCTTCACAATATATGAGATCTCAATCAGAACCAAAAGTAAATGCTATTAAAGAAGCAGAAAAAGTAATAGAAAATCTAGGTATAGCAGATTCTTTAGAAAGAAGATATGCAACTTTAGAAGAAATACCAGGAGATGAAATAATATGGAGAGAAATTGAAAAAGAAATTTCAAAGACTACTTCAAGTAAGACAAGTGGAACGGGTGTTTTTGCTAAATTATTAGCTAAACAAGAAGAAACATCTAATCATAATTTAGACAAACTCCCAATAACTAAAATGACATGGGATAAATTTAAAAAGACTATATTACCAAAAGCTAAAACTATTGAAGCAAAAGTAGATAATACAAATAAGTTAATGGCTTTAGTGACAGCAGCTAATCCAGAATCAGAAAATATATTACAATGGGATAATTCTTTTAGCTGGTACTATCATGGAGGAATAGATTCTGAAATGAAGAAAAGGGTTGAAGCCGAAGGTGGAAGATATGAAGATAATGAAATTAGATGTTCTCTAATGTGGAATAGTTATACAGATTTAGATATACATTGTATGCCTCCTAACGAAAGAGAAATTTTTTATGGAGACAAAAGAAATGGCTCAGGATATTTAGATGTTGATATGAATGCTTGTAGAGGGGAAAGTATTACACCAGTTGAGAATATAAGATGGCAATCTAATGCACCTAATGGTAGATATAGATTTTATGTAAATAATTATTCAGATAGGAATCATGGCGATAATCCTTTTAAAGTTGAATTACAAGTAAAAGACCAAGTGTTTACATTCGAAGGTAATGCAGATATGAATTACAGAAAAACTGTTGTATTTGAATTTGACTATTATGACGGACAAGTTACAATGTTATCTAAGAATGCGATGATTAATACAACTGAAAATTGGAATTTAGATAATAATCAATTTGTTAAAGTAAATGCTATTACAAAATCACCTAACTTATGGGAAAATAATAACCTAGAACATTTAGGAAATCATACATTCTTTATATTAGATGGTTGTAAAGATTTATCAGAGGGAAAAGGCAGAGGTTTCTTTAATGAGATGTTAATACCTGATTTAAGAGCTATAAGAAAGACCCTTGAAGCTTATACATCTATGACACCAATAGAAGGGGTAGATGAAGCAACAGCATGTGGTGTAGGCTATTCAAATAATTCTGATTGGAATTTAACATTAAAGATATCAACTATTAATGGAGGAACTAAATTAATTAAAATAGATAGATTTGACTAATTAAATAAATATTTATGTGGTGGGAGGGTGGGTATATTTAAAAAGTTAGTTTTAATTAAAGTTTGTAATACGAGTATTAAGTGAAAAAAGGTGGAATTGAAAATGACAAATTTTGAAAGAATCAAAAACATGGCAAGAGAGCAGTTAGCAGAAGAAATTAGATTAATAGCTAATTGGGATAAAAAAGAATTAACTAAGGCAAATAAAATTGATAACTGGTTTTTAGAATATTTAGATAAAGAAGTTGATTTGTAATATAAAAAAATTATATAAAATGTTCTTTTAAAACTGAATAGTACGGTATAATATAGTAAATATATATTGTTGGAGGTAGTATATGACTTTAGAAGTGATTAATAAACTTATAGATAACTGTAATTTGCATGATATATTTACAAATGAAAAATTTGAGAGATTTGGATTTAACATATTAAAAAGTAGAGAACAATTCATATCTTATAATTTAATTAAAGATTATAGTGAAGATGAAGTAGAGTGGCACTTAAGAGAAGATTTAGATGAAGATATTGCACAATGGTTTTATAGTTGTAATACAGAAGAAGAGTATCATGAGTGGTATGAAGAATATAAAGATAATCTAAACTATGATGAAGAAGTTATATTATTATTGGAAAAATACGCTGAAAAATATTAGATAGAGCTATACCGTACTATTTTACTAGTACGGTATTTTTTTATTCACAATATGAGGAAGATGAGAAGGAGTGAAGTTAATGAGTAAAAAAATAGAATGTCCTTATTGCTATGCAACATATGACGCGGAAAAACTTGAAGATTTACAGTTTGAATGTATTTGTGAGTCTACAATACAAGTTGATTTTGATGAAAATGGAGAACCTTATATAGAAAGTAATTAGTTCGCAATAGCAAGATAAAGTAAGAAAGAGGGAGTTTATAATGTTAAAAATAAATAATTTAGAAAAATGTTTCGAGGAAGCAAAGAAAGATGAAGTAGAGTTTGTTGGCGTTTTAATATCAATGGATGGATTTAAAAGACCTGAAATAATAATTAATGGATATGAAAACTTTGATAAAAAATTAGAATATTACAAAGGTGCTTACAATGAAGATCTTACACTAAAAGCTGCACCAAATAAGGTTAAAATAATAGGTTTTACTATGGGAGATACATTTGAAGAAATAGAAAATCTTTTATTTGGATAGTTCACAATAGCAAGAAGGAGTGAAGGTGCAAATATGGATATCAAAATAAATATTATAAATAATATTAAACCATGTACCTACTGTAGGGGTACTGGAAAGTTAAAAGCTATGCAAAGTGTAGCAACTTATAATGCAGGAAGTATTAGAGGCGAAGATACACAAATTAAATGTAAGTTCTGTAATGGAACAGGAGTAACTAATTAGTTTTCAGTACCATAATAATATGAATGATAAGGAGAAAGAATATATGGCTAAATATAGAAAAAAACCAGTTATAATTGAAGCTATTATTTGGACGGGGGATAATTTACTAGAAGTGTTGGGCTTTGCAAGTACGAGCTACTTAGACTCCGATAATTACACATTGAGAATTGAAACCTTAGAAGGTGATATGGTTGCAAATAGAGGTGATTATATCATAAAGGGTGTAAATGGAGAATTTTATCCTTGTAAATCCGAAATATTTAAAAAACATATGAAGCAATAATAACACATAGTTAGTTCACAATGACAAGAAATAAGTGAAGAAAGAGTGATATTTAATATGATAAATGAAATTGGAACGCAACAACAATTAAGAGATTTAATAAAGGAAAATCCGACTTTACAATTTAAAATTTTTGCAGCAGATGATGTGAATAGTGGTGATTTTAGGTATGAAGAAAGTTATATAAGTTCTGTAAAAATAGATGAAATAGCATTATTAGAAAAACGTTGGGAAGCTGCATGGTATAACAAAGAAGATTATCCAGATGAATTATATGATTTTTTAAAATATTCAAAGAACCTAGAAGGTGAAGAATTAGAAAATAAATATCAAGAAGAATTTGCGAAAGTTAAATTTGAAAAATTCATAGTTATAAATATAGGATAAGTTCGTAATAGGAAAATAATATAAAATAATAGGGAATGGAGAAGGTGAAAGAGTGTTTAATAAAAAGCTGAAGGATAAAAAACTGAAGGTAGAAGTTCCTATATGGTCTACATGTGAAAACTGCAATCAACAAAGTGTAGTAAATCATGTTAATATGACACATGATTTACTACTAAGAGCTTGTTATAAATGTGAGAAATGTGGACATGAATCTTGTGAATCGCAAAGAGTTGAATTTATAGTTCAGAATAACAAGAAAGGATAGTGTAAATAGGTGGATATGAGAACACTTAAAAGAAAAAGAGAGTTTAAAAACAATCTGGCTAAAAAATGGTATAGTGAAGGTTATTACGATGGATTAATTATAGAAAGAAGTATATTAAGCAACTGTGAAAGAAAAGTAAAAGGGAATATAGTTACATAATGGAAATTTACATATATAATATAATTGTAAAATACAATTATAGGAGGCAACGAAATGATAAGCAATGATATTAAAAAAGACTTAGAAGCAACAAGCGGAGACTTGGTCGCAGCGGGGATTAAAGGTTTGGCGTCACAAGTCCCATTTGTTTCAGAATTATTAGATATAATTTTTACTTCACCTGTCGAAAAAAGAAAAGAAGAATGGCTAATATATTTAGCGGAAGGATTAGAAGAATTAAGAAATAAGGTTGGAGAGCAAAGTTTAGAAAGCCTTAAAGATAATGAATTGTTTACTACCATAGTATTGGATGCCACAAGCATAGCAATGAAAACACATCAGGAGTTGAAGAGACAAGCTTTGCGCAATGCGTGTTTAAATTGTGCCGAGGGGACTAAATTAAATGAAGATATCCAATTAATTTTTACGAAAAACATAGATTCATTGACGAATCTTGATTTACAATTATTAATATACTTTGAAAATCCAATAAAAAGGTTTGAAGAAAATGGTGAATGTGTTGACACTTCTTTTGGTAACGGCAGTGTCACAGATGGATTATATAGGTATTATCCAAAAATAAAAGGTCAAGACGAAATAATTTCAAACAGAATAAAAACACTATATAATTTAGGTTTTGTAAGTATAAGTGATATAGGCGGTACTATGAGTTTAAATGGTGTATATTCACCTCGACTTACTAATATGGGTAAACAGTTTGTATCTTTTATTAGGGAATAGTAATCAAGTATTGGGGAGATGATAGACTTCCCAATATCTTAAAATCAGAGATTTAAATAAATAATAAAGAAGGTAAATTAATGATAATTGAAAGTAAATTGAAAAGATATATAGGATGTGGATTGTCATTAGATGTAGCAAATCAATATATGGGAATCGACAAAGAAGTTACCAAGGTTTTCGTAAATAAGAATACACTATTATATTTTTTACATCAGCAATATAATTCTAAAAATTATCATAAGGCAGTTCTTTCATATAATATGAGATGGTATGAATATTTAGGAAAATTAGTACCAATCAAAGTGTGTGAAGAGATAGAAAATGGGTATATATTATTCATGGATAAAAATAATAAAATTATTGGATACATAAGAGATGACGCAAAGAAAGGAAGTAATTTATGCAGCAAATTAAAGAATTAATTAAACAAATGACAAAAATAGAGAGGATCGGAACATTAATATTTATATTATCACTATTAATAGTTCAATTAACTACTGGTAGCACTATATTAGGATTTATTACAGGGGTATTAGGTATATTTTATGTAATATTAGTTAGAATGGGATCAAAGTGGTGTTATCCACTATGTATTATACAAATATCAATGTACATATTTATAGCTTTAAATAGTAAGTTCTATGGTGATGTAACCCTTAACGCTATAAACTTTATATTACAATTTATAGGGTGGTATAACTGGAGTAAGAGAGAGGATGATAATGGTATAGTAGAACCAAAAGCATTAAAAGCATCACAATTATCAATTGTTACTCTATGCTGGCTTAGTGTTTGGATAGTTGGTACATATATACTTCATTTATTAGGAGGAAATACGCCTTATTTAGATTCATTTGCTACTGTAACAAGTGTTACTGCTATGTTATTAAGTATTAATTCTTATAAGGATCAATGGAATTTTTGGTGCTTACATAATTTAGTTGCATGCATAATGTGGATGTTAGCCATCTTTAGAGGAGAGATTAATGCTATTTCTATGTTTATTATGATGTTTGCTTATCTTTGTAATAGTATTTTAGGGTATAAACATTGGAATAAACTATATAAAGAAAATAAATATTAAAATATAATTGACAAAACTAAGATTTAGGTTTAGAATAATAAGAGTAAGGTAACTCAAGAGAGAAGCATTATAAAATAAAATTTAAATAATGGAGGTAATCAAAAATGAAATCGAATGATGAAGTACTTAAACTTTACCAAGCAGGTGGAATAATGAGTAGAGGAGAGGTTCTTGTAAGAGAAGAAGAGTTTGATAAATTATTGAAACTGGGATTAAATATGGATATTTATTCACCTGTAAAAAATAAAAGCATAAATGATAAAAAATCAGTAACAGTTGAAGAAAACAACAAGCTAAGTGAAAAAATAGTAAAAGCTGATATGGAAAGACTATGGGGTTCTAAAATAGTAGTAGCTGAATATCAATCATATGCACTAGGAACTATTTCTGAAATAGCTATTTTATATATGATGAAGCAATTCAAAGAAAAACTAGATGAAATTTTAAATAGTCCTAATTGTGTGGTAGACAAAATAAAAGGTATTGAGAAACTGAGAAATATGTGCGATAAGGATGTTAGAGTACATAGTAGTGATTTAAGAAATACTAATATACCAGAAGTAGGTTACAAAAGAAGTCATTCATATAATCAATTTTGTCTTGGATTAATTGAGGACGTTACAAATGGTAGATCTATTCAAAATTTCAATGTTATATTAAAAGAATTAAAAGAGGATTATAAAAATGAGGAGATAACTAATGATTAAAAATAAACTACAAAATGGCATAGAAAAATGTATGGTTAATGGGCTACAAGCTAAAGAAATACAAATGAATAATAGAACATTTAGACGATTATATGCGTATCCATTACAGTATGGGTATTGTAGACTATATATGGGTACAAAGGTTGTTGAAAATAATAAATTGGATGATAATGAAATAAAATTAATAATTTCAAAAGATAAGTATTATCAAAAAGATGAAACAGTAATTGAAATAAATCAATACTTAATGTGTTAGGAGGTTTTAACCTTAATGAAGCAAAGAATATTAGAGTGGTGGAGAAAATACATAGAAGATAAGTTTGGATTAGTGATTGTGTTTAATAATTAAGGGGTGATAAGAATGGCTAAGTTATATTTCAAAACAGGAGTTATGGGAAGTTCAAAGAGTTTAGATATGATAAGAAGCAATTATAATTATATTGAAAGAGGAATGAAAACTTTAATTTTCAAACCTTCTGTGGATACAAGATCAGGAACTGATGAATGTTGGATTACATCAAGAACAGGAATGAGAGTAAAAGGACAATGGATATCTACAGAGACAAACTTGTTTACGTTTATAAAAGATTTAAGCAGGGAAAATAAGTATGCTGCAGTTTTTATAGATGAAGTGCAATTCCTAACAGAAAAACAGATAGAAGAATTACAGGATATAGTATATGAATTAAACATACCAGTACTAGCATATGGATTAAAAACCGATTTTAGGGGTTATCTATTCCCAGGTGTGGCAAGGCTATTAGCTTTAGCAGATGATGTGCAGGAAATTAGAAGTATTTGTTGGTGTGGAAATAGAGCAACTCAAAATGTAAGGATTATTGATAATAAAGTTGTTAAAGATGGCGATATAATTCAGATTGGTGGGGAAGGAAGTTATAGTGCTCTATGTAATAAACATTTTAGACGTGGCATACTTAACTAAAAGGAGAAATACTATATGATTATAAACTATAAAGATAAAATTAATGAATATGAGAGAAAAATGGCAATACAAATAGATGGTCTTGAGACTACAAAAAGAATAGATACCTTATTAAAGTTATATCTGTGGGAGAAATGTGAAAAAGAAAAACTTAGAGAATTAGGTGTTATACATAAAATTGGGATGTTATTAAATAAATATTAGAAAGAGGTTTTTAAAATGCATAGAAATACAATGCTATCCACATTAAACATGGTACAAGACAAAATGAATGAAGATGAAGTGAGAATACTTGAGGAATTAATACTTAAGATAAGTCAAAGAATTACAGAGGAGAACTTGGCGAAAAGTAAAACTATAACTACAGATTGGACTCCTGCTTCTGAAAATATTGATGAAGTAGTAATTGCATATACTGATGGCAGCCACGATAAAAATAGGTGTGTAAGTGGTAGCGGTATAGTATTTTTAAAAGACGAAAATACCGTAATAAAGACGGACAGTTTTGCTACAGATGACAAGCATAATATGTGGAATATATGCGGTGAATGTGAAGCAAGTATAAGAGCAATAAAAACAGCTATAGATGATGGTTATAAAGAGATTCATATATATTATGATTATGAAGGTGTTGAAAAATGGGCAACAAGGAATTGGAAAGCCAAAAATGTGTATACAAAAGGATATGTTGACAGATTTGATAATCTAAATAAAAAAATTAAGGTTAAGTTCTTTAAAGTAAAAGGTCATTCAAAAGATAAGTGGAATGATGAAGCAGATAGATTAGCAAAAGCTAGCTTAGGGAAGTAGGTACAAGAAATACTATTTTATATTTAAGGAGGGAATTTTGTATGAATGGAAGAAAATATGGGCTTACGTTTAGAGAGGGAATTGTCATGGATAACTTAGTTGAAGCGTATAACAACTTTTTGCAACTAGGAGATACTCATCCATGTGAAAAGGAATATTTTGTGGATGGTATACACAATTGTCAGCAACAACTAATGAATAGAGTTTTAAGAAGAGACTATCCAGTAGGATACCCAACTTATAATGAAAAAAGTGATGGAGTTACTAACGAAACAAGTCGATTATTTAATGAACAGGAATTTGAAAGTGGATTATTTGAAAATGGTCATAGCACTGAATTAGTAAGAGGATTTTTTAGTTAATAAAAGTAACATTTTAAAAATATTATAAAATATAATGGAGGGATAATTAATGAGTGTAGATTACTATTCATGCGATAGTTGTGGAGATACATATTGCGATTGTGGATATTATGTAAGATGTGAATGTGGAAAGGGTTGGTGTTCTGATGATTGTGCGAGCGACGACGGATATATAGGGGAGAGTTGTAAACTAGGATTAAATATAGAACAACAATATTTAGAAGATGATTCTAGTAAATGCATTAGAGAAGAAGACGAAGATGGATATATTCATTGTTTTGGTTGTGATAATTACACTCCAGAAAGTTGTAAATATTGTAGAAATGAAGATTATTCTGATTCTGAATTATTAGAAGTTGCTATGAGGCACATAGGATGCAATAGACAATTCTTAATAGATTTAAATAATAACAATAAATAACGAAGGAGATAAACAATGAAAGATATATTAAGAAGAGAAATAAAAGTAGATGATTTAGTTGTTGCAAAGGGAACAGGAAGATATAGTAGAGGTTTAAATGTAGGTATATGGAATGGAAAATCAGTAAGATTTAAAAGCTCTAATGCTTCTTATTCAGAATTATTTCTTATAGAAAATCCAAGTGAAAAGGAATTAAAACACAAACAGGAAATATTAGATCAAATAGAAAAAGAAAAACAAGCAGCTAAAGAAAGAGAAGCTAAAAGAAAAGCTATGAAGAAAATTCCTAAGAAGGAATTGATAATTGGACAAGAATATAGAGATGATAAGGGAAGTAGATATTTTTATTTGGGACAAGGTAGTTATGAAGAAAAAGGTCGTTGGAGAAATGAAACTGGTGAAGGAGTATTGTTAACTTGTACATATGATGCAGATAAGGAGTATTCTCAAAGTGATTATGAACTTTTTGAAAGAATATTTACAAGAAAGACTTTACCTAGATTTGTGAGTAAAACTAATAGGAAAGTTGAGTTAAATAAGAATATTAATATAAAAAAAGAAGTTAGTAGTGGATATAGTAAATGCTTCACCACTATTAGAATTATTTTAGGGGAAGTGCAGTAATATTATGATGAATTTAAAAGGAAAATGTAACGAAGCTAAAGTTTTTACAGACAATATAGAATCTACAGCGATAAGTCAAATAATTGAACTTTGTAATCAAGATATATATTCGGATTCAAAGATAAGTATAATGCCAGATGTACATGCTGGAGCTGGTTGTACCATAGGAACAACAATGACAATAAAAGATAAAGTATGTCCTAATCTTGTAGGATATGATATTGGATGTGGAATGTTAACAGTACAACTAGGAAATATTAATATTGATTTTCAAGAATTGGACAATATGATTAGATTCAAAATACCTCATGGAATGAATGTCTTTGAGAACATTGAGAAGTGTAAACAAGAATATGTTTATAATAAATTATTAAGTAAATTAAAATGTTTAAATAACATTAACGTTGATAGAGCTATTAAAAGCATTGGAACTTTAGGAGGTGGCAATCATTTTATAGAAATAGACGAGGATAATGATGGAAATAAATATTTAATTATTCATACTGGCAGTAGATATCTAGGAAAACAAGTTGCTACGTATTATCAAGAACTAGGATATAAAAAGCTGACTAATAATAGATTTAAGAAGGAAGAGTTAGTAAATAAGTTAAAAAAAAAAGGTAGAGAAAGGGATATTCAATCAGAGTTAAAGAAAATGCCCAATATTAAAATATCAAAACAATTAGCATATATTGAAGGAGAAGATTTTGATGATTATATAAATGATATGAAAATAGTTCAAAGATATGCAGAAATTAATAGAGTTGAAATAGCTAAAACAATAATTGATTATTTATATGCTATCGATAAAAATTGTGGAAAAGAGTTCTTTCATACAATTCATAATTATATAAATATAGATAATATGATACTTAGAAAAGGTTCTATTTCAGCACAAAAGGGTGAAAAAGTATTGATACCACTAAATATGAGAGATGGTTGTATTATAGGTATAGGAAGAGGTAATAAAGATTGGAATTATTCAGCACCTCATGGAGCTGGAAGAATACTAAGTAGAGGAAAAGCTAAAGAAAAAATAAACTTAGATGAATTTACAAAGTCTATGGAAGGAATATGGAGTACAAGTGTATGTGAGAGTACGATAGACGAAAGCCCAATGAGTTATAAACCAATTGAGGATATTTTAGATAATGTTAGTGAAACTATAGAGATTATCGATATAATTAGACCGATATATAATTTTAAAAGCAATTAAAATATTCGATTTAAATAGATTTATTAAAGCTGTTATAATATAAGGGAATAGGGGTGGTTTTATGAGATTAAAAGAAAATATGGATTATTTAACTCATTATACAAATGTAGAAGCTTTAGAAAAGATATTAAGTACAAAGTTATTTAAATTTAATGCTGCAAAAAATTTAAATGATGAGCTAGAAGGGAAAAGTAGGGATTCTGATATTCCAACTGAGCATATGACGTATTCAAGTTCTTGGTGCGAAGATATATCAAATGATGGTATAGATTATATGTGGAATAACTATGCAAAGAGAGAAAATGGAGGCATAAGGCTTTTTGCACCAAAGTATATATTTAAGAAATATATTTATAACCATAGAATCAATAAACCAATAGAAACACATTTACCAATTAAATATCATGAAGAATTTATGCCAGTAGAAGGTTTTACTCAGCATCTCTACAAAATAAAATACACAGATAATATAGATAAAATTTTTCCAAGTATAAAATTAAAGGATAAGGATTGGGATCAATATAAAATATTTGAACTGGGAAAATATAAAGAAATGAAATGGAGTATAGAAAGAGAATGGAGATATTGCTTAATTTTATTTAATAGAGGATTAAATAATGTTCCAAAACATTTAAGAACCTTAGCAATTCAACAATGTTACCCTGAAAGTATTTTTGTGGAATTTAGATATAGTGTTTATAAAAAAATGATTGTGCAAATAGGAAGGGGAATGACTAATGAAAATAGAGAAAGATTAAATAATCTTTCTAAAAAATATAAGTTTAAAATAATAGACATTGATTAGTTTCAATGTCTATAAAAACAAGAATTTAAATAAATATTAAAAAAGAAAGAAGGAATAGTAATGGGATTAATGAAAAGAATTAAAAATTTAGTAAATTGTAAAGGAAACAAAATAATGGGTGAGTTAGAAAATCCAATAGAGCAAATTGATTTAGCAATCAGAAAAAGAGAGGAAGCTGTAAATAAAGCAAAGATGGATTCAGCAAATTTTATAGGTTCTGTAAAGCAACATAAGAGAAAGAAACAGGAATTGTTAAATAAGGTTAAAGAATATGAAATAGGAATTAAAGCAGCTGGGAACAGAAGTGATAAAGAAAGAGCTATGAAGTATTTAATTTTAAAGAAAGAAATTGATGAAAAGATTAAAGATGAAGATAATCTTGTTATTAAGTTAGAAAGTGATTCTAAACAGGTTAAAAATAGTATTGAAAAATTAGAAAAAGAAGTTAGAAATTTAAAGAATAAGAAGTCTGAACTAGCAGCAAGATATTCAACTGCCCAGGCTAAGACAAAGGTGAATGAAATATTAACCGATGTCAAGAATGATTGTAATATTTCTATAAAAGATATTGAAGATAAAATTGCAGACCAAGAAAGTTATGCAGATGGATTAGAGTCTTTTATTGAGGAAGATCCAGAAGAAGAGTTAAGAGATTATATAAATTGTCAAGATAATATAAGCCTGGAAGAAGAATTAGAATTTTATATGAATGACGGAGAGTAATAAAAGAATATGAATAAGATAAAGAATATAACAAACAAAGAAATGAAAAAATATATGAATATTAAAGAACAGATAGATTTTAGTAGTAATGAAATAGTTTCAGTTTTACCAGATGAAGAATTAGCTAATAGAATATTTATAAAAAAATCTAATATATTAGATGAATATATCGAGGAAATAAAGAATTCTGATATTAAGGCAAATGGAAAGGGAATTCTGGATTTTTTAAAAGATGATTCAAAATATGTAGATGAGTTATTTGAGTTCAAACAAAGGATTCAAGGAGAGTTAGATAGGTTAGAGGTATGTAGTAGATGTGAATGTCTGAAATGTTCCATAATATGTCCATTTAAAGCTTGTAGAGAATGTAGTTCTAATATAAAAGTAAAAGCATGCGATAGAAGCAATGTATTTATAACAACAGGTTATGGAGATATAAAATTATATTTAAATAATTCAGAAATAGAATATGAAGTTGTTGGAATTCTATATGATAAAACAGAAGATAAGAAATATATTTATCTATCTGAAAGAAATAACACTAATAACCAACAGATATTGGAGTATAAAAAGCATTTAGATGGTAGTGAGGAATTTAATGCTCTTCCATCTGAAGATAAATTAGATAAAGTTTATGAGGTGTTTTTAAAGTTCAATATAATAAAATAAATTATAAAGGGGAAATTAAAATGAATAATATTAAGTTTAAAAAGAAGATAATTTCATTCATATTAACATTAGGAATAGTAACATCACTGTTAGGAACAATGGCTTTTGCAAAACCTTGTTCAGTATCTCACTCAAGTTCATCACATTCATCAGTATCACATTCAAGTATATCTAGTAAGCCAAGCAGCAGTAGTCATTCTACAAGTAGTAAATCCTCTAGTAGCATAAATAAGGGGGCAAGTAAGAGTACTTCAAATTCGAATAAATCATCAAGGAGTAATACCAATAAAACAAAATCAAATACAACAAATAAATCTAAAACAACGGTTAATAATACAATAGTTAATAATTCAAATACGCCATCTACATCACATCACTTTTTATTCTTTAATAATTCAGGAAGTACCCATAGTGATGGAACTACATATGTAGGTAGTACTTTTAGTGGAGTTAAGATACTGTTTGTTATATTAGGAGTAATTGTCGTAGGATTAATCGCAGTAGTTATTATAAGATACATAAGAGATAGAGATTAGATAAAATTAAACGACATTAAATAGTAAAAATGGTATAATATATGCAGATTATTAATTAAGGTTGGTATCTTACTATATAGTTGTATAATATTAAATGTTGCACAAGTTTTGGAAAATAATTCTTAGTTATAATCTTATATATGAGTTTAGAGTATTTGATAGGAGGATTAAAAGTGAAAATCATTTGTGGAAATTGGAACAGAATTAATTTTATCCAGGATTATATTAATACTAGTAAGGGTAAAGAAATAATGGTTGTGGATATAACAGGGGATAAAATGTATAGAAGCATGAATAATGTATCATGCAAATGTTTTGAATCAGGAGACGGAGACGTAGATGAAGTTATATTAGAGTTGTATGAGTATCCATATAAAATAGATGAGGTAATACTTTTAACGAATGAATGCGTAGAAAAAACAACATATTTTAAAAGGAAATTTAGTAATGTAGATAAAGACGTAACAATTTGTTTATTAAGCAACACAGGAGTGAGGGTAGACCCTCATATACAAAATATATAATGATAAGCATAGGAGGTGAGAATAGGGGGACAGAAACTAATTAAAAAACTTTTAGAACATTTACAAGACAAAGTTGAGGATTGCTATAAAAAGGAAACTAAAATAGCGATAGATGAGTTTTTAAAAAGAAACCAATAAGTGCAACATTAAATTTTACTAGAAATAGCTAGAGAATGAAATTATGAAAAATATAATGCAAATAATTGAGACTTGGAAGATAAGTATATTTGAACACCAGCTCAATTCTTTGTATGTAAAACGAAGGAGAAAATAGAATGGGATTTTTTGATAGTTCGGAGAAATGTGGTTATTGTGGGGGTAAGATGGGAATTACATATTCAGATTATAAAGATGGATATGCATGTTCAAAGTGTACTAAAAAGGCACATAAAATAATAAAAGGGAATACAAAAAAATTTACTATCAATGAATTAACTGAGATAATAAATAAGCTTGGTGATGATTGGGATAAGTGTGATGCATGTGGAAGCAAGTTAGGGTGGCTTGAATATGACTGTGTAGATGCTACAATATGTGATAAATGTGCTTCATTAGTAAGAAAAAATATAGATAAGGAAATAAAGAAGACAACATTATCTGAATTGCAACCATATGTTAATAAAGAATTGGAATATCAAGATGAATTGGATACTTTCACACCAACAAAAGTTATTGAAACTTACTTAGAAGTTGATGAAAATAAAGGTGAGTGGCTAGTTCCAGATGGCTTTTTTGGAGGAAAGAAACATCCAAGAATATTCAAGTTTGAAGATATAATAAATTATGAATTATTAGTAGATGAAAGTAGCATAGCTTCTGGAGGACTTGGACGTGCTATTGCAGGGGGAGTACTATTCGGAGGTGCTGGAGCAATAGTTGGAGGTGTTACAGGGAAAAAACGTGCAAAAGGTGTAATAGAGTCTATGAAAATAAAAATAACTGTTAATGATTTACAATATCCAACGGTTTATATTAAATTAATTACTGCAACAACGAAAGTAGATTCTTGGACATATAGAGAAGTAGAGAAGCAAGCACAAGAATGTCTATCTGTTTTAGATTTATTGGTCAATAAATTCGCAAGAGAACAAAATCAAGAGAGTTCTACAAAAGAGCCTATAATAGCTAATGACTTTATGTTTTGCAAAGAATGCGGTGCTAAAATAACTAGAGATTCTAAATTCTGTAGTTCTTGTGGGGAAAAGATTTAAAGTTTATATATAAGGCATATTGATTTTTCTTAATCCTAGTGGACTATAATCTTAGGTTTAAGAAAAATCAATACTATAGCAAGAATAATGATTAAAATAACTAATAATACTGTAAGGTTCTGTTTGAAAATTTTTAAAGATACAGGAATTAACGTATTCCCATTTATACAAAGATGTACTTAAAAAGGGTATGGTACAATAGATGGGCTTTTACATGGTGTATGCAAAGATTGGACTGTAGTAGCAATATTTCAAGTTATTCATTGGCAAAAGAATGTATTAATAAAAAAGTTAAATTGAAAGCATATCAACTAGTTTTATGTAACCCGCAAATAATGGTTGATATAGTAGGAGGAATATGATATGAATGAAGGAATATTAATAATCACAGGAAATCACATTCTACGTTTTACTTCACTTAGGGGTTTTAATGGAACTTATGTTGGTGATAAAAGTATTCAATGTATGTCGAGAGAAAACATTGTACTTATTATAAATTTAAATGAGTACCGTTTAAAATTTATTAAATCAGAAAATTTTGGAACTGACAAATTTAAGTACTATAGACTAATAAATAAAAATACAGCAACATAAGTTACTACTTACTTAACATTTTAATTGTGACTTATGTTGATATCTATGTAAAAGCTAAAATATAAAAATAAAATCAATAATTAATGATTAAAGAGGAGAGAAATAAATATGGAGTTTATATTAATTAGTGT
>JAVXLU010000002.1:18278-49063 GCA_036646635.1 Romboutsia sp. | reverse complement strand
CAATTCTATAATTAATTGGGCTACGCCAGTTTAATTTTTCTTTAATTCGTTTATTATTATAGTAATATATATATATTCTTTTATAGATTTTTCTAATTCCTCAAAACTCCTATATACCCTATCATAATACATTTCTCGTTTTATCAGTGCTATATATTTTAAATTCCGTTGTATCAGTTGTTATTTTCACTATCAAATCTTTTTTGCCAGTACATATCTATTTTGAGATAAATTCTTTTTAATTGTTTTAAATATTATTTATTTACATATGGATTTTGGGTATAATTTTAATACAACACTAAAGATTGGAGGTATAAAATTGTTTGATATACAAGATCATTTAAAAAAACTTCCAGCACAGCCTGGTGTATATTTAATGAAAGATAGGTTTGAAAATATAATATATGTAGGAAAAGCTATATCTTTAAAAAATAGAGTGAGGCAATATTTCCAATCATTAAAAAATCATTCATCAAAAGTAAAATCAATGGTAAAAAATATATCTAAATTTGAGTATATTATAACAGACTCTGAACTAGAAGCATTAATACTAGAATGTAATTTAATTAAGCAATATAGACCAAAATATAATGTTTTATTAAGAGATGATAAAACATATCCCTATATAAAAGTAACAACTAATGAAGAGTATCCAAGGATATTGAAAGTTAGAAGAGTGATAAAAGATAGAGCAAAATATTTTGGTCCATATACAAATACAACAGCAGTTAATGATACTTTAGAAATTATAAAGAATACTTATCCAATAAGGACTTGCAATATAGATATAAATAAAGCTATAAAAAATAAAATAAGACCATGTTTAAATATACATATAAAAAAATGTATTGGTCCATGCACAGGAAATGTTACAAAAGAAGAATATAATAAGATGATAGAAGAAATAATTTTGTTTTTATCTGGAAAACAGGAAAAATTAATAGAAACCCTAAAAGAAAAAATGAATAAATGTGCCATGCAATTTAATTTTGAAGATGCAGCTATATACAGAGATAAAATAAAAAGTTTAGAAGATATGATGCAAAAACAAAAAATAGATGCAACAATATCAGATTTAAATCAAGATGTAATCGCTATGGCTATGACTAATGATGAGGCTTGTGTTCAAGTTTTCTTCGTTAGAAATGGAAAGATAGTAGGTAGAGAACATTTTATATTAGATGGAGTTATTGATAGTTCTAGAGAGTCTATATTAGGATCTTTTGTAAAACAATTTTATATGGAACAAGAATATATACCTAAGGAATTAATAATAGAAGATGAAATAGAGGATAGTTCTATATTAGAAGAGTGGCTATCTTCTAAAAAAGGACAAAAGGTATTTATAAAAGTACCACAAAAAGGGGAAAAGAAAAATCTTGTAGAAATGGTAAGAAAAAATGCAGCAGAATATCTTGAAAAATTCTCTGATATGAATAAAATAAAATATGAAAAGAGCGTAGGTGTATTAGATGAACTAAAACAAATATTAAGCTTAGTAGATATTCCAAAGAGAATAGAATCTTTTGATATATCTAATATACAAGGTGTAGACTCTATAGGGTCTATGGTAGTATACGTTAATGGAAAAAAGGATAAAAAAGAATATCGAAGATATAAAATAAAAACAGTAATTGGACCTAATGATTATGATTCAATGGCGGAAATAGTTGAAAGAAGACTTAAATATGGAAATTTACCAGATTTAATATTATTAGATGGAGGAAAAGGTCAAGTTAGCTCAGTTAAAAAGGTTTTAAATAAATATAATGTAGAAATTCCATTATGGGGAATATATAAGGATGATAAACATAGAACGAAGGGGTTAATTTCCCGGGAAAAAGAGATAGAACTAGATAAAACTTCTAATTTGTATAGATTTGTCGCAGGTATTCAAGAAGAAGTTCATAATTATGCGATAACATATCATAGAAGTTTAAGGAACAAAACTTTGACAAAATCAATATTAGATGATATACAAGGAATAGGAGATAAAAGGAAGAAAGCTCTGTTAAGTCACTTTAAGGATATAGAAGCTATAAAGAAAGCTACTTTTGAAGAATTATTAGAAGTAGAGGGGATGAATAAGGCTTCTTGTGAAAGTGTATATAATTTTTTTAGAAAGGGATAGATAGTATGAATTTAATCGATAAGGTATCAATAAAAGATATAGCAAAAGATTTAAATTTAGAAATAGTTTATATGCCTGAGAATAAAGATTATTATGTATATTCTCAAGATATAAACAGACCAGGTTTACAATTTGCTGGATATTTTGAATACTTTGCCTATGATAGAATACAAATTGTAGGAAAAACAGAGTATAATTTTTTTAGCAATATTGATGAAGATACAAGAGAAGGGGTTTTAGATAAATTTTTCTCTTATGAGATACCCGCATTAATAGTATCTAGAGAATTAGAAGTAAAGCCAGATGTTATAAAATATGCAAAAAAATATAATAGGATAGTATTGAGTACGCAGAGAAATACTACAAGGCTTATAAATAGGTTATCAAATTATTTAGATGATAAGTTGGCACCTTACACAACCTTACATGGGGTTTTAGTGGATGTATATGGAATAGGAGTATTAATAAAGGGTGAGAGTAGCATAGGTAAGTCAGAAACTGCATTAGAATTAATTCAAAAAGGGCATAGATTAGTAGCAGATGATGCAGTTGAAATAAGAAAGTTAGATGATAGTATACTTTCTGGAAGGTCTCCGGAACTTCTTAGACATTTCTTAGAAATAAGAGGAATAGGAATAATAGATGTAAGAAGTTTGTATGGAGTTGGAGCAGTTAAAAACTCAAAGATGATAGATTTAGTAGTTAATCTAGAAGGTTGGGATGAAAATAAATACTATGATAGACTTGGATTAGATAAAGAGTATGAAGAAATATTAGGGGTAAAAGTTGAAAAATTAGTTGTACCAGTTAAGCCAGGTAGAAATACGGCAATGATACTTGAAGTAGCAGCAATGAACTATAGACAAAAAGGAATGGGTTATGATGCTGCTCAAGAATTTACCAAAAAGCTATCTAATTTAATAGATTCTAAGTAGCATAAAAGGATTGGTTAATAATACCAATCCTTTTATGCTACTTTATAGTTTATGTTAAGATAGTATATATTTAATACTTTTATCAAAATAATGAGTATGAAGATACTTATGAGCAATTTCACTATAAGGTTCTCCTAAGAACGCATTATATAAAGCAATAATATCAGGGTTATCATGAGATTTACGAAGCTCTTTATTACTATCAATATTATACAATCCATTAGAACGTTTCTTTACTATATCATAGTCACCATTATGATACGGTTGCCCACCACCACCAATACATCCACCAGGACAAGCCATTATTTCTATAAGATGGTATTTGGATTTACCGGTTGCAACTTCATCCATTATTTTTCTCGCATTTCCAAGACTGCTAGCAATACATACATTAATGATTGTTCCTTCAATATCTATACTAGCTTCCTTAAGACCTTCTATACCTCTTACAGATGTAAAGTTAACATCAGTTAACTCTTTTTCTGTTATGAATTCGTATGCAGTACGAAGAGCAGCTTCTAAAACCCCTCCAGTAGCTCCAAATAAATCAGCAGCACCACTAGAATTACCTAAAGGACTATCAAAATCTTCTTCTTCAAGATTGGCTAAATCTATTCCAGCTTCTTTTATCATTTTAGCTAATTCTCTAGTAGTTATAACAACATCAACATCAGGAATATCTTCTTGACCGAGTTCTCTTCTTGAACATTCATATTTTTTAGCAACACAAGGCATTATAGAAATTACATACATGTCCTTAGGTTTAATCTTTAATACTTTAGGTGCGTAGTAACCTTTGGCAATAGATCCAAACATTTCTTGTGGTGATTTACAACTAGATGGTAAGTTTAATAAGTTTGGATAATTATGTTCAATAAAGTTTATCCATGCAGGACAACAGCTTGTTAGCATAGGTAGGTCTTGTTTTTCTTTAAATCTGTGTAAAAATTCAGATGCTTCTTCTAAAATTGTAAGATCAGCTCCAAAATTTGTATCAAATACATTTGTAAATCCAAGAGCTCTTAAAGCAGCAACCATTTTTCCAGTAGATATAGAGCCTGCTTCTAATCCGAACTCTTCTCCAATTGCAACTCTTACAGCTGGTGCAACTTGAACAACTATAGTTTTTTCACTTTGATTTAAAATATCCCATACGGTAGATATATTATTAACTTCACTTAAAGCTCCAGTTGGGCATACTGCTATACACTGACCACAGAAAGTACATTCAGTATTACATAATTTAGTATTAAAAAAAGTTCCAACTTGAGTATTAAAACCACGGTTAATTCCAGAAAGGACACCTACTGTTTGTATTTCATTACACATAGTTTCACATCTTCTACATAAGATACATTTATTATGGTCTTTAATTATTGATTTAGAAGAAGTATCTATAGGAGCTTTAGATACTTCTCCTTTAAATTTTATATCTCTTATTCCTAAATCAGATGCTATATTTTGTAATTCACAGTTACCGCTTTTTCCACAAGATAAGCAATCTTGTGGATGATCTGATAATAATAATTCTACAACATTTTTACGTGCTTTTAGAGCTTCATTAGTATTAGTTTTAATTTCCATATTTTCTTTGACAACTGTCCCGCAAGCAGGAACTAAACCTTTTTTACAACTAACCATACATACACGACAAGATGAACATTGGTTAATCATGTCTATATCATCCATGTGTAAGTAGCAAAGACTAGGTATCTTAATATTTAATTGTTTAGCTGCTTCTAATATAGTAGTCCCTTTAGGAACTGAAACAGATTTACCATTTATAGTCAAATTAACTAAGCTCATTACTATTCCCCCTAAACTAAAATTATTGCTTTATTATGGCATTAAATTTGCAAGCATTCATACAAGCTCCGCACTTCAAACATTTAGTTGTATCTATTAAATGTTTTACTTTTACTTTTCCAGTTATACATCCTGCAGGACAGATTTTAGAGCACTTAGTACATCCTTTGCAAGCATCAGTTATAATATAATTCAATAAGGATTGGCACTTACCAGAAGGGCATTTTTTGTCTACTGCATGAGCTAAGTACTCATCATAGAAACAATTAAGAGTACTTAAAATTGGATTAGGGGCACATTTACCAAGTCCACATAAAGAAGTAGATTTAATAGTTTCAGCTAAATTTTTTAAACTAATTAAATCTTGTTCGCATCCTTTACCTTCAGTTATTTTAGTAAGAATTTCAAGTAATCTTTTATTACCTATACGACAAGGAGTACATTTACCACAAGATTCTTCAACAGTAAACTCAAGGAAGAATTTACAAATATCAACTATACAATCAGAATCATCAAGAACAAGCATGCCTCCAGACCCCATCATAGATCCTATTGACCCTAATGATTTAAAATCTATTGGCATATCTAAATTATTTGAAGATATACATCCTCCGGATGGACCACCTGTTTGAACTGCTTTAAAATCTCTATTATTATGGATACCGCCACCTATTTCATATACTATCTCTCTTAAAGTTGTACCCATTGGAATTTCAACAAGACCAACATTATTTATTTTTCCGCCGAGTGCAAAAACTTTAGTTCCAGGAGAGTCTTTAGTACCATATTTAGTAAACCAAGAAGAACCGTTAATTATTATTGCGGGTATATTAGCAAAAGTTTCAACATTGTTTAAACAAGTTGGAACATCCCAAAGACCATGTTTTGAAGAACTAAAAGTTTTCATTCTGGGTTCGCCACGTTTACCTTCAATAGATTTCATTAAAGCAGTACCTTCGCCACAGACGAATGCTCCAGCTCCATATTTTAATTCAATTTTAAAATTAAAATCTGTACCTAATATATTCTTTCCAAGTAGTCCTATATTTTCAGCTTGATTTATAGCAATTTTTAATCTTTCAATAGCCATAGGGTATTCAGCTCTTATATAAATATAGCCAGTATCAGATCCAATCGCATATCCACAGATAGCCATAGCTTCCAAGACACTATGAGGATCGCCTTCAAGTATAGATCTATCCATAAAAGCTCCAGGATCACCCTCATCTGCATTACAGACTACATACTTTTGTCCAGGAGGTGCTTGATAACAAGATTCCCACTTAATTCCGGTAGGAAATCCAGCACCACCTCTACCTCTTAATCCAGAATTTTTAACTTCTAAAATAACTTCTTCAGATGTTAAATTAGAAATACATTTACCTAAAGCTATATATCCATTACAGCCTATGTATTCATTTATATTTTCAGGATTTATATGACCACAATTTCTAAGAGCAATCCTTGATTGTTTTTTATAAAAAGACATGTCATTATGTTTTTCAACTTTTTTATGATCAAGAGATGGTTCCTCAAATAACAATCTTTCCACTACATTGTTATTAGCTAAATGTTCTTTAACTATTTCTTTAGCATCAGAAGGACTTACTTCTATATAAAATATATTATCAGGAAATACTTTAACTATAGGACCTTTAGCACAAAAACCAAAGCAACCTGTTAGGTGTACTTGAACTTTATCTTCAAGTCCTGCTTTTTTAATTTCTAATCTTAAATAGTCAATTATAACTGAACTATCAGAAGAGGCACATCCAGTACCACCACAAACTAAAATTTCTCTTTTTGCAGGATTATCTTTAGTATGATTTTCTCTTAAACTAAGAGTTGGTTTTAATTCATTTACTAAATCTTTTAACTGACTAAATGATACTATTTTATCCATCATTTATCACCCCTTAACAATCTAATTCTAAATTTTTATAATGACTTAAAATTTCACTAACCATTTCTGGTTTTACCTTTCCGTAAACTTTTCCATTTATAACTACAACGGGAGCGAGTCCGCATGCACCAACACATCTTAATCCATCAAGGCTGAATTGAAGATTATTAGTTGTTTCTCCAGATTTAATACCAAGTTCTTTTTCAAATTCAGAAAGTATTTTATCAGATCCTTTAATAAAACAGACAGTACCCAAGCAGACACTAATTTTATACTTTCCTAAAGGTTCAGTAGTAAAGTATGAATAAAAACTTACAACACCGTATACTTTGGATGGTGATATATTTAATTTTTTTGAAATATAAAGTTGAACCTCTTCAGGTAGATATCCAAAAATACCTTGAGCATGATGTAGTACTTGAATTAAAGAACCATCTTTAGTTTCAAGAGTATCAATAAAACTATCTAGTTTATCAAATAAATTTTTATTACGTGAAAAAAAATTGCACATATAAATCCCCCTTTATTAAAAATATTTATTTAGATATTCTTTTATGAACTAAAATTTAAATTAAAAGATTATAGATAAAATTAAGAAGTTTATAAACATAAATAAAGAATTGAGAATTAGAAAAATTAGCTTTAGTTTGATTTTAATATGGTTGTATATTATGATATATAACCATATTAAAATACAGATAAACAAAAAAAATCAGAAAAATTTTCTAAAGATAAATTAAATATTAATTTATAAAATATATTAAAAATAGTACTATTTAATACAAAAAATTACTAATATAATTAATTATATTAGTAATTTTTATTTTATATTAACTTTTTTATAGGATAGGAGAGAGAAGTCTAGAAATAGACTCTTTAAATTTCATAGTAGTAGATCTTGAATTATAAAGTTCACTAGTAATTTGTTTTGAATTTAATATATCATTTGCAAATATTAGTCTTTGTTGCGTAGCTATTTCACAAGAGTAAATAAATGCATTTACTTCAAAGTTTAATTCAAAACTTCGTATATCCATATTTGCAGTTCCGATAGAACATATAGAATCATCCATTACGATAGTTTTTGCATGTAAGAATGAACCTTCATCATAGGTATATAGCTTTGCACCAAATTTTAATAATTCTCCAGCGTAAGAACAAGATGCCCAATAAACAAAAGGATGATCAGGCTTAGAAGGAATCATAATTCTAACATCTACACCAGATAAACAAGCTATTTTTAATGTATCTGTAAGAGTTTTGTCTAAGATAAAGTAAGGACTTTGTATATATACATATTTTTTTGCTTTTTGTATCATTTTTATATATCCATACTTTATTTCATCTAAATCTGTTATATCTGGTCCGCTTGAAACTATTTGTATACCGATATTTTTTTTAGGTTCAATTTTCAAGTTTGATGTACAACAATCTTCACTAAAATATTTATTTAAATCTAAATCTTCTTTAGTAGTGTATCTCCAGTCAAGAATAAATCTTATATTAAGGTCTCTTACACAGTCTCCACTAAGTTTAAGATGTGTATCTCTCCAAATTCCGAATTTAGGATCTTTACCTAAATATTCATCTCCAATATTGTTACCACCAATAAACCCTATATTTCCATCAATAACTACAATTTTACGGTGATTTCTATAATTTAAGTTGAAATTTATAATTTTAAGAAAAGATGGAAAAAATGCGCCAACTTTAACACCAGCATTTTTTAGCTTTAAGATAGACTTATCAGAGAATAATCTACTTCCGACAGCATCATATAAAAGCCTTACCTCAACGCCTTCTTTTACTTTATCTAAAAGGATATCAATAATTTTATTTCCAATCTCATCATCTTTGAATATATAAAACTGTATATTTATATATTGTTTAGCATTTTTAAGTTCACTTAAAAGTGAATCAAAAAATCCATTGCATTCTGGATAAATAGAAACATCGTTATTAGTAGTAAAATTAGCGTCATTTGAATTAGCTAAAGCATAAATCATATCTCTATGATTTATTATATTTGTATCTAATGTATCTGTATATTCAAGTCTAACTTGAGTATCTAATATATTTTTCTTTATAATCTTATCCTCAGCTTCTTTTATCTTAAACATATTATCTTTACGTACACCACGCCCTACAGCTAGATATAATATACACCCAAAAGCTGGTAGTATAATTAATATCATAACCCAAGCTATAGTGGTTTCAGTGTTGCGTTTTTCTCTAAATAAAAGATTTAATATGGCAAAGAAGTTTATTAGATAAATACTTGTAACAATTATTTCATAAGCGAGATTTTCAGAAAATGATAAATCCAATGTAAAGTTCCTCCTAGGTTAAAAATAAAAGATTAATTAAGTACGTATAATATCATTATAAGTATATAGTGGTCAATATGTATCATAAAATATTCTATCAAAAAAAGAGATTGAACTATATAAAATAGAACAATCTCTGTATAAACTAAAAATTATTAAGCAGTTTTTTTATTTTCAGTTGTTTCATTGTTATCAATGAACAAGAAGAAATATATACCAGCTACGAATACTGCACCACCTATTATATTACCTATAGTAACTGGTAATAAGTTATTTATAAACATATCTGGTATGTTTATAGCAGTAGTATCAGCTACAGTTTTGTGAGCAGCTTCTAAGTACATTGGATTAGCTTTTGAGAATAATCCAGCGAATAAGTATCCCATATTTGCAACACTATGCTCGAATCCTGTACATACGAATAAGAATACACCCATAAATCCAGTTAAAACTTTACCGGTAACATCTTTAGAAGCATAAGTGATCCAAACAGTAGCACATACTACCCAGTTACATAGTATACCTGAAATTAATGCAGGCATAAATTCAACGCCAACTTTTCCGATAGCAGTCTTAATTATAACACCACCATATAGTCCGTTACTCCAATCAAATGTACCAGCTTTACTAACCATCCAAGCTACTAAAATAGATCCTAATAAGTTACCTGTCCAAACTAAAGCCCAGTTTTTAAAAGCTTGTCCCCAAGTTACTTTCTTTTCAAAAGCAGCTAAAGCGATAAGTATATTACCAGTGAATAAATCAGCACCAGCTAATAAAACAAATATTAATCCAGCAGGGAACATAAGTCCTGCTAAGGCTTTACCTAACCCATAAGTAGCAGGGTTTGCTAATAAATTATAAGATGCACCAACTGATCCTAATGCACCGAATGCTATATAAGCACCAGCTAAGAATGCAGAAACTAAAACTTTCTTATTAGATCTGTTAACTTTTGCAATACCAGCATTAATAGTATATTGAGCTATTTCAGCTGGAGCAAGCATTTTTTTATCTGACATATAAAAGTCCTCCTTAAAAATATTAATTATAATAAATTTTAAAATTCAATCTGAATATTACATATAAAAATATAACAGTTGTAATTATACATTAAAAATATAAGTTTGTATACATTAAACAGGATAAGTTTAGAATTAAATTATGTACAGAATAATTTTTATGAGAATAAAATAATATATATAATTTCAAACACTAAAAAAATATAACTTTTAACAATAACAATAATAAATAAATATCATATAAATAAATATAATAAAACTATTTATGAGTTTGAAATAAATATTGAACTCATAAATAAGGCTACTATTTTCGTAGAAGCTTATTAAATAATAAATAAAAATAGGGGGTAAAGTTATGGATAAAAGGTTCTTAACACCCAGTGAGGTACCAGAAGCTATAATAAATATAGGTAAACAAAAGGCAGAATTAACGACTAAATCATGTATATTACTTGGAATACTTGCAGGTGTTTTTATAGGATTGGGTGGACTTGGTAATATAATATTTACACAAACTCTAGCAGGAATAGATTTAGGTGTTGCAAAATTTGCAGGAGCAATGGTATTTCCAGTTGGACTTATGCTAGTTGTTATTTGTGGAGCAGAGTTATTCACTGGAAATAATTTAATGTCTTTAGCAGTAATTAATAAGAAAATAACTTTAGGTGAAATGTTTAGAAACTGGGGATTAGTATATTTAGCTAATTTTATAGGTTCATTACTTTTAGTTTTAGTAGTTTTTTATTCAGGAACATTATTAGGGGATGCGGCTACAAAGGCTATTTCAATTGCAGAAAGCAAAGTAGCGATTAATGTACCACAAGCATTTTTAAAAGGTATACTTTGTAATATTATAGTTGTATTAGCTGTATGGATGGCAACAGCAGCTCAAGATATAACATCTAAAATTTTTGCTTGTTGGTTTCCAATAATGCTATTTGTATTATGTGGATTTGAGCATAGTGTTGCAAATATGTTTTTTATGCCAATGGGAATGATGTTAGGAGCAAATGTAACAATTATTCAATTTATAATTAATTTAACTTCAGTTACATTAGGAAATATAGTTGGTGGTGCTATTATAGTACCCTTTATGTATTATAATTGTTATTTAAAGAAAAAATAAAATGAACCATTTGTCAAGGACATTAAAAAAAGGGTCATTAAGATGCTATTAAAAGCTGATTACTATTTTATAGGGGTCAGCTTTTTAAAATTTCATTGACATTGATTATTATTATAATAATTAATATAGTTATCTACATAATGTCTTAAATTCTTTTAGATATAGATGGATATAACTATTATTTCTTGCTTTGTAAATATATTTTTGCGCATTCTTTAATAACTCCTAAATTAATATTTTACAAAAAAGGACTCCATATAGATAGACACGTTTTTTCTCATGTCTATTATACAGGATTCATTTTATAGATATATCAACGGCTTTTTTAATCTAATTTAAAGTCTTTATATATTGTTATTTTTTTTTTAATACATTATTATATTAAATATATGAAATTAATAATATAGTTTAACATAGATAAATAATGAATAAATAGTATAAACTAGGAGGAAATATATGAATAGAGAATATATATATGAATGTTTATTAAATATATTAGATAAGGAAGACATAAAGTTGGATGAACCAATGAAGAATCACATTTCATTTAGAGTTGGAGGTCCAGCAGATATATTAGTAAAACCAAGAACAGAAGAACAATTAAAATATGTAATTACCTTAATAAAAAGAGAAAATATACCATATCTTATAATTGGAAATGGTTCAAATCTTTTAATAAAAGATGGTGGTATTAGAGGTATAGTAGTAGAAATATCAGATAATTTTAATAATTTTGAGATAGAAGATAATACACTTAAAGTTCAATCAGGAGCGTTACTTTCAATAATAGGAAAAGCTGTTTTAAGAGAAGGACTAAAAGGTTTTGAATTTGCTGCTGGTATACCAGGAACAATAGGTGGAGCACTAGCTATGAATGCAGGTGCATATGGTGGGGAAATGAAGGATATGGTTAAAACTGTAAGACTTATGGATACAGATGGAAATATTATTAATTTCACAAATGAGCAAATGGAATTTGAATATAGAAGAAGTGTACTTTCAAAGACAGAGTATATAGTATTATCTACAGAAATAGAGCTTGAAAAAGGAAACTACGATGAAATAAAGGCTACGATGGCTGATTTTACTCAAAGAAGAGTTACAAAACAACCATTAAGTCTACCAAGTGCAGGAAGTACATTTAAAAGACCAAAAGGTTATTTTGCTGGTAAATTAATAGAAGATAGTGGTCTAAGAGGTCTTACATTAAGGGGAGCTCAAGTTTCAGAAAAACACTGCGGATTTGTTGTTAACTTAGGAAGTGCCAATGCAAAGGACCTTTTAGATTTAATGTATGTAGTTAAAAGTACAGTAAAGAATAAATTTGGGGTAATGCTAGAGGAAGAAGTTAAAATACTTGGAGAGGATTAATAAATGCAAATACTAGCTGATTATCACACACATACAATATATAGCCATGGTAAAGGAGCGATAGAAGATAATGTTAAAGAAGCTATTTCTAAAGGTATAAAAACAATAGGAATATCAGACCATGGATATAAGCATATAAGTTTTGGAGTTAAGATAGATGATATTTATAAAATGAGAGAAGAAATAAATAATCTCAATACGAAATATGATAATATAAATATACTTCTAGGAATGGAATGTAATATATTAGATGATAGTGGTAATATAGATATAAATGAAAAGATTATTGATTCACTAGATTATGTTATGGCAGGTTATCATTTTGGTTCTACACCTACTTCATTAAGAAGTATGTTGAATCATTGTAATAATTATATAATAAAAAATGAAAAATCTAAAGAATATAATACAAAATCTTTAATAAATGCAATGAATAAAAATGATATATTTATTATAACTCATCCAGGAGATAAAGGTGATGTATATATAGAAGAAGTAGCAAAAGTAGCAAAAAAAACAAATACAAGGCTAGAAATTAATAGTAGTCATGGATTTTTAAATGTTAAACAATTAGAACAAATAAAAAATGTAGGTAATAAGTTTATTATAGGTTCTGATGCTCATATACCAGGAAACGTAGGTAATTTTGAGAGAGCAATGAAAATTGTAAAAGAAGCTAATTTAGATTTATCATTAATAGAAAATATAATAATATAGTTTAAAGAGGGGGAGTAAACATGAAATTCGTAATAGTAACAGGTCTTTCAGGATCAGGAAAAAGTGAAACTATGAGGGCTTTAGAGGATATGGGATTTTATTGTGTAGATAACTTACCTCCTGCCCTAATAACTAAATTTGCAGAATTATGCTATTTACCAAACTCAAGTATTGATAAGGTAGCTCTAGGTATAGATATAAGAGGTAGAAAGTTCTTTAAAGAGCTTCACGAAAGCTTGAATTACCTTCAAAATCAAAACTACAAATATGAAATATTATATTTAGAATGTGCGGATGATGTTTTATTAAAAAGATATAAAATGACAAGAAGAAATCATCCATTATCTAATAATATACAAATACCTGAAGGTATAAAAATGGAACGATGTATAATGGAGCCATTAAAGGAAATATCAAGTTGTATAATAGATACAACAAATATGAAACCTAAAGACCTTAAAGAAGAGATTAGTAAAATTTATTCTGATGGTGAAGATAATTCAAATTTAACTATCTCAGTAGTTTCATTTGGATTTAAACATGGAATACCAGCAGATTGTGATTTATTATTTGATGTCAGATTTCTTCCTAATCCATATTATATAGAAGAACTAAGACCTAAAACAGGTGATGATCAAGAGGTTAGAAACTATGTAATGAATTCTAAAGTAAGCGAAGAGTTCTATGAAAAACTTAATGATATGATACAGTTTTTAATTCCTCAATATATTGAAGAAGGAAAACATCACATAGTAATAGGAATTGGGTGTACAGGTGGTAGACATAGGTCAGTAACTATATCTAACCTGATATATGAAGAATTAAGTAAAAAAGGATATAGAGTAGTTAAGAAACATAGAGACTCTATGCTAAGATAATCTGGAGGAAAAAATGACAAGTGTACTTGTAGGCATAGGTTTAGCAGGATGGATTGCTTTGTTCGTAGCACTAAATTTATATAAAAAGATAAAAAGTGAAAAAAAACAATCACTGCATATTAAGGATAAAGAATATAGTGGTCCTAATGTAGTTGTGATTGGAGGCGGAACAGGTCAATCAGTTTTTCTAAGAGGACTTAAGTATTTTACACAAAATATTACTGCTGTAGTTACCGTAGCAGATGATGGTGGTGGCTCAGGAGTTTTAAGAGAAGACTTAGGAATGTTACCACCAGGAGATATAAGAAACTGCTTATTAGCTTTAGCTAATATAGAGCCAACTATGGATGAAGTCATGAAATATAGATTTACAGAAGGGGCTTTAAAAGGCCAAAGTTTTGGAAATTTATTTTTAGCAGCAATGAATGGATTATATGAAAATTTTGAAGTGGCAGTTTACAAAATGAGTGAAATATTTGCTATAACAGGAAGAGTTTTACCAATAACATTAGAAGACATAAATTTAATTGCTAAACTTAAAAATGGAGAATTTGTAAAAGGAGAATCTAGTATACCGAATGGTGTAAAAGTTCAACAAAGTGGCATAGATAGAGTATATTTAGATCCAATAGATGCAAAACCTCTACAGGAAGTAATTAATTCTATTGCCAATGCTGATATAATTATAATGGGACCAGGAAGTTTGTATACGAGCGTAATACCAAACTTACTGGTTGAAGGTGTGGTAGATGCTATTAAAAAATCTAACTCTCCTAAAGTATATATATCTAATATAATGACTCAACCAGGAGAAACGGATGGCTATAATGTATTAGACCATATAAATGCTATAGTTAAGCATGCTAATGAAAATATAATAGATTATGTAATATCGAATAATGAGATATTACCTATTGAAATATTTGATATATATCAAAAGGATGGAGCAAAACAAGTTCTGTTAGATAAAAATCAAAAAGAAAAGCTCAAAAGTATGGGGATAAAATCTATAGAAGAAAATTTAATTGAAATAAAAAGCAATTATATTAGGCATGATGCAAAGTATATTTCTAATATAGTAGTTAATTTGGCACTAAGTCATAAAAATGACAAAAGTAAGTAAAAAAGGATTTTATAAGTTTATGTAGAAATCCTTATTATTATGTTAGTTTTAAGGAGTGAACATCTATGAGAGAAGAGGTTAGTGCCGGTGGTGTAGTACTATTTGGTAATGCTATACTTTTACTTAGAAAATTCAATGGAGATTGGGTTTTACCAAAGGGTAAAGTAGAAGAAGGAGAAAATAGACAAGATGCAGCACTAAGAGAGGTACTTGAAGAAACTGGAGCAAAAGCGGATATATTGAAGTATCTAGGAGAAATTCATTATACCTTTAAAGAAAATTGGGATGAAAATAGGGCAGTACATAAAACAGTTTTCTGGTATCTAATGCAAGCTAGAAGTATGGATACAATACCTCAAAAAGAGGAAGGGTTTATTGATGCTAAGTTTATACATTTAGATAGAGTTGTAGATTTAGCTAGATATGATGATGAAAAGGAAATAATAAAAGTAGCATTACAAGAAATAAAAAAAAGGTCCAAAAAGAATTAGTTAATAGGTGATAGATATGTCTTTTTCAGCTGAAACAAAGAATGAATTAGCAAGGGTTTCATCTGAAAACCATTGCTGTAATGTAACTGAGCTAGCAGCTATAGTTAGATTAGCAGGAAGTATACAAATTGTAGGGTATAAGAAATTAAATCTTAAGATAACAACGGAATTAAATTCAATAGCACGTAAAGCATTTAAATTACTAAAACAAAATTTTGGAATTAACACAAGTATTTCAGTAAATAAGAACCAAATGTTAAAGAGAAATAATAGTTATGTTCTTATGGTTACAAGTGAAATGGGTGCTGAAAGTTTACTAAAAGAGTTAGGAATATTAGCACAAGGAGAACAGTTTTTTACTTTAAATAAAGTACCGACAAATCTTATACAGCATGATGAATGTATAAGAGCCTTTATAAGGGGAGCATTCCTTGGAGGTGGATCAATAAGCAATCCAGGTAAAAACTACCATATGGAATTTGTAACTAATAATGAAGATTTTGCAGAGTCTTTAAAAGATCTTATAAATTCTTTAGGATTTAATTCTAAAATAGTAGCTAGAAAAAATAATTACGTTGTATATCTAAAAGAAAGTGAGCAAATATCAGATTTACTTAGTATAATAGGAGCGCATAATGCTTTATTAAGTTTACAAAATACGAAAATAGTTAAGGCTATGAGAAATAATGTTAATCGTATAGTTAATTGTGAAACTGCAAACCTTTCTAAAACAGTAAATGCAGCTGTTAGACAGGTAGAAAATATTAAGTTTATAAAATCAACAATAGGAATTAGTAGTTTACCAGAGAATTTACAAGAGATAGCAAGTCTTAGGGTAGAATATGAAGATATGACCTTAAAAGAACTAGGAGAAATGTTAAGTCCTCCAATTGGAAAATCAGGAGTAAATCATAGACTAAGGAAAATTGAAGATATTGCTAATAATTTAAGAGATAAGTAATTTATAAAGGGGGATATATTTTAATATAGCCTCTTTTTTTAAAGTAAATACCTATCTTTTAATTTATAAAATATTTTTGAATTAGAATTATATCATAAATTAGGAGGTGATTTGATGAATAAAGATTTTGTTCATCTTCATGTTCATACAGAATACAGCTTACTTGATGGTTTTTCAAGAATTAAAAAACTTGTAAGTAAAGCTAAAGAATTAAATATGAGTTCAATTGCAATAACAGACCATGGATGTATGTTTGGTGTTATAGATTTTTATAAAACAGCAAAAAAAGAGGGAATAAAACCAATAGTTGGTTGTGAGGTATATACAGCACCTCGTACCCTAAAAGATAAAGACCCAAATTATGATAAAAGACAAGGTCATTTAATTTTGTTAGCTAAAAATATGGATGGATATAAAAATTTAATAAAAATTGTATCAACTTCATATGTAGAAGGTTTTTATTATAAGCCAAGAGTAGATATGGATGAGTTAAGAAAATATAGTGATGGAATAATAGCACTATCAGCATGTCTAGCAGGAGATGTTTCACAGGCATTAATGGATAGAAATTATGAAAAAGCTAAAAGTAAAGCATTAGAGTATAAAGATATATTTGGTGAAGAAAACTTTTATTTAGAAATACAAGATCACAACATACCAGAACAAAGAGAAGTGAACTCTAGCCTTGTAAAATTATCAAAAGAAACAGGGATTCCATTAGTTGCAACAAATGATGTTCATTATGTAAATAAGGAAGATTCTAAAATACATGATGTTCTTATGTGTATACAAATGGGAAAGACAGTAGATGATCCAAATAGAATGAAATTTGGTAGTGATGAATTTTATTTAAAATCTAGAAATGAAATGGAAGAACTATTTCCATATGCGATAGAAGCAGTAGAGAATACAGTGAAAATAGCAGAAAAATGTAATATAGAGTTTGATTTCAATACGATACATCTTCCTCAATATGATGTACCAGAGGGATATAGTACAGATAGCTATTTGAGAGAATTATGTTTTAAAGGATTAGATGAAAGATATGAAAATCTAAATCAAGAAATAATAGATAGACTTAACTATGAGTTAGATGTAATTGAAAGGATGGGATATGTAGAATATTTCCTTATAACATGGGATTTTATAAACTTTTCCAAAAAAAATAATATAATGGTTGGGCCTGGAAGAGGTAGTGCGGCAGGTTCAATAGTTGCATATACTCTTAAAATTACAGATATAGACCCTATAAAATACTCTCTATTATTTGAGCGTTTCTTAAATCCTGAACGTGTGTCTATGCCTGATATAGATATAGATTTTTGTTATGAAAGAAGAGAAGAAGTTATAGATTATGTAAAAAGAAAATATGGAGAAGACCATGTTGCCCAAATTATAACATTTGGAACTATGGGAGCTAAGGCTGCAATAAGAGATGTTGGTAGAGTATTAGATATACCTTATAATAAGGTTGACAAAATAGCTAAAGAAATACCATTTGCACTTGGAATGACCATAGACAAGGCACTAGAAACTAATCCGAATTTAAAAGCTTTATATGATCAAGATAAAGAGACTAGAGAAACGATAGATATATCTAAACAAATAGAAGGAATGCTTAGACATGCATCTACACATGCGGCGGGAGTCGTTATATCTAAAAAGCCAGTAGATGAATATGTTCCTTTGTATAAGCATCAGGATGCAATAACCACACAATTTACAATGACAACATTAGAAGAATTAGGGTTATTAAAGATGGATTTTCTAGGACTAAGAACACTTACAGTAATAAGAGATGCATTAGAATTAATAGAGAAAAATCATAGTATAAAGATAGATTTTTCAAAAATAGGAGATGACGATGCGAAGGTATATGAACTATTATCATCAGGAAATACTTTAGGTGTATTCCAGCTAGAAAGTGCTGGTATGAGAAGTTTCATGAAACAATTAAGACCTGATAACTTTGAGGATATAGTGGCTGGAATATCATTATATAGACCAGGTCCAATGGACTCTATACCTACTTATATAGATAATAAAAATAATCCACAAAATGTAAAGTATTTACATGAAAATCTGAAACCGATAATGGAAGTTACTTACGGATGTTTGGTTTATCAAGAACAGGTTATGCAGGTAGTTAGAGATCTTGGTGGATATAGCTATGGGCGTAGTGACTTAGTTAGAAGAGCTATGGGAAAAAAGAAAATGGATGTAATGGAAGAAGAAAGAAGATATTTTATTCATGGTAAAGAAGATAAAGAAGGTAATATAGAAATTACTGGATGCATTAGAAATGGAGTTCCAGAAGATATAGCAGATAAAATATTTGATGATATGATAGATTTTGCGAAATACGCATTTAATAAATCTCATGCAGCGGCATATGGTGTTTTATCATATCAAACGGCGTATCTAAAAGCATATTACCCAGTTGAATTTATGGCAGCTTTAATAACAAGCGTAATGGGTAACACTGACAAGGTTGTAGAATATATAAGAGAGTGTAGTGCATTAAAAATAGAAATACTGAAACCAGATATAAATAAAAGTTTTGCAAAATTTTCAGTTGAAGGTAATAATATCAGATTTGGACTAGCTGCAGTAAAAAATGTTGGTGTAAATATAATTAACAATATAATAAAAGAAAGAGAAGTTAATGGATATTTTAAGGATTTTGGAGACTTATCAAAAAGATTAGATTCTAAGGATACAAATAAAAGATGCATAGAAAGTTTAATTAAATGTGGAGCATTTGATGAAATAAGCGAAAATAGAGCAAGCTTAATAGCTGGATATGAAGCTTTATTAAATAGTATATCTATGGATAGAAAGAAAAATATTCAAGGTCAGATGTCTTTATTTGATGCTCTTGGAGCAAGTGAAGAGATTGAAGATTTTAAAGAAATAAGTTCTATTCCAAGGTTAAAAGAATTTGAAGAAAGAGAGAGACTTAGTTTAGAAAAAGAAGTATTAGGAATGTATGTAAGTGGTCATCCGTTATCTGAGTTTAAAGAAGAATTACAAAGAAATTCATCTATCGATAATGGAAAGTTAAATTCATTAAAAGAAGATGAAGAATTATATATTAGTTTGGATGAAAAAGAAGTAATAATGGGTGGAATGATTGTAAATAAAACTATAAAAACTACTAAAAGAAATGATATAATGGCATTTTTAGAATTAGAGGATTTATATGGAACTATAGAGATAATAGTATTTCCACAATTATTACAAAGATATAATAATATTTTAAATGAAGATAATATTATATATGTGAAAGGAACTCTAAGTATAAAAGAAGATGAAAATCCTAAGCTTATAGCAAGAGAATTTAAAGATATAGATGATAAATCTAGTTTTGAAGAAAATAGATTTAATTCCAAAAATAGCTATAATAATCAAATTAAAAAAAATAGTAATAATAATTCTAAATTGGGATTATATTTAAAAATAGATAGCTTTGATAATAAAATAGTTACTAATAGCATTATAGAGATAATAAAACTTTATCCAGGTGAAGAAAATATATTTTTCTATGCAGAAGATACAAAGCAAATGTATAAGTATAATGGTATCACAGTAGAAATATCAGAAGAATTAATTGAGAATTTAGAAAAAATATTACTTACAGAAAATATAAAAATAAAGAAATAATATTTATAAAAAAAATTAGAATGTTAAAAATAAAAAATTATATAATAATAATGCAAAAAAAATTTCATATTATGGTATAATATGAAAAAATGGACATTTTAACAGTTCTAATTTTTTTATTCTTGATGGGATAGAAAATAAATAGGGGGACATAAAAAGACCCTATGTTACTAAAATAGATAATTAGGAGGTAACACTATGAAAACTATAGGAATATTGACAAGTGGGGGAGATGCTCCAGGAATGAATGCAGCTATTAGAGCTGTTGTGAGATCTGCAATATACTATGGATGTAAAGTATACGGAATTAACAGAGGATACAAAGGATTAATAGAAGAGGATATAAAAGAAATGAATTTATCCTCTGTTGGAGATATAATACATAGAGGTGGAACTATACTAAAATCTTCTAGATGTGAAGAATTTAAAACAGAAGAGGGAAGATTATTAGGGGTAAAGGTACTAAAAAAATATGGCATAGATTGTCTAGTTGTTATAGGCGGAGATGGCTCGTTTAATGGAGCTCAAAAATTAAGTGAATTAGGATTTCCAGCGATAGGACTTCCTGGAACTATAGATAATGATTTAGCTTATACAGATTACACAATAGGATTTGATACAGCTATGAATACTATTATAGATGCTATAGGTAAAATAAGAGATACATCGTCATCTCATGAAAGAGTTAACATAGTTGAAGTTATGGGAAGACATTGTGGAGATTTAGCTTTATATGCAGGTCTTGCAGGTGGAGCTGAAACTATAATAGTACCAGAAGTTAATTTTAATGTTGAAGATGTGTGTAATAGATTAAAAACTACTCAAAAAAGAGGAAAGAGACATAGTATCATTGTATTGGCCGAAGGTGTAGGGAATGCACAAGATTTAGGAAAAGAAATAGTTGAGGAAACAGGGGCAGATTTAAGAGTTACTGTTTTAGGTCATGTACAAAGAGGAGGAAGCCCAACTGCATTTGATAGAATACTAGCTAGTAGAATGGGTGTTAGAGCAGTTGAGCTATTATTAGATGGAAAAGCTGCAAGAGTAGTCGGTATTAAAGATAATAAGATAATTGATATGGAAATAAATGAAGCTTTATCAATGAGTAGAGCTTTTGACAAAGCTACTTATGAAATGGTAAAAATACTATCTATATAAATAATAGGAGGAGATATATATATGTTAAAGAATATGAAAAGAACTAAAATCGTCTGTACACTAGGTCCAGCATCAGATACAGAGGATACTTTAACTCAATTAGTTGAAAATGGATTAAATGTTTGTAGATTTAACTTCTCTCATGGTTCTCATGAAGAACATAAAGGAAGATTAGATCTTGCTAAGAAAGTAAGAGAAAAATTAAATCAACCAGTAGCGTTATTATTAGATACAAAAGGACCAGAAATAAGAACAGGTCAATTTGATGTACCGGAAGTACTTTTAGAAGAAGGACAAACGTTTATTATAACTATGGATGATATTATGGGTAACAAAGAAAAATGTACAGTAAGTTATAAAGGCTTAGCTAAAGATGTTATAGAAGGAGATACTATACTAATCGATGATGGTTTAGTTGGGCTTAGAGTTCAAGAAATAAATGGTAATGATATAGTTTGCTTAGTTGAAAATTCGGGAATTGTTAAAAATCATAAAGGTGTAAATGTACCTGGTGTAAAAATAAACTTACCAGCTATAACATCTAAAGATAGAAGTGATATAGAATTTGGTATAAGTCAAGGTATAGACTATATAGCTGCATCATTTGTAAGAAAAGCATCAGATGTATTAGCGATAAGAGAAATATTAGAAGATAACAATGCAACAGATATACAAATAATATCTAAAATAGAAAACCAAGAAGGTGTAGATAACTTAGATGAGATATTAAAAGTTTCTGACGGTATAATGGTAGCTAGGGGAGATTTAGGCGTTGAGATACCAACAGAAGAAATTCCAATAGTTCAAAAAATGATGATAAAAAAATGTAATGAATTAGCAAAACCTGTAATAACTGCTACTCAAATGCTTGATTCTATGATGAGAAATCCAAGACCTACAAGAGCAGAAGTTACAGATGTTGCAAATGCTATATATGATGGAACAGATGCAATAATGTTATCTGGAGAAACTGCTGCTGGTAAATATCCAGTAGAAGCTGTAAAAACTATGGCTACAATAGCTAAAAGAACAGAAGAAACATTAGATTATAATGCAATATTAAAAGCAAATTCAAAAAATAATACGACAGTTACAAATGCAATAAGTCATGCAACTTGTTCAACAGCAGTAGATTTAAGTGCTTCTGCAATAATAACGTCTACTTCTTCAGGATATACTGCAAGAATGGTTTCTAAATTTAGACCTAAGTGTCCTATAATAGCAACAACAAATGATGAAAAAATAATGAGAAGATTAGCTCTTACTTGGGGTGTATATTCAGTTAAATCATTAGAAGCTAGAAATACAGATGAAGTTGTAGAAAATTCTATAGAAGCAGCTAAAGAAGCTCAATATATAAATAATGGAGAATTAATAGTTATAACTGCTGGAGTACCAGTTGGAGTAAGTGGAACTACTAACTTAATTAAAGTGCATGTAATTAGCGAAGAAATAGCTCAAGGTGTCGGTGTAGGAACTAAAACTATAGAAGGTAAAGTTCGTATAATTAAGAGTGGGGAAAAATGTAAAGATTTCAATGAAGGTGATATACTGGTTACTACTATGACTGATATAGAAATGAATCCTTATATAGAAAAATCATCTGCTATAATAACAGAAGATGGTGGAATGACATCTCATGCAGCTATAGTAGGGTTAAACTTAGATAAAGCAGTTATAGTATCTGCAACAGATATGACTAGTTTAGTGAAAGATGGAGATATAGTAACAGTTGATTCTTCAAGAGGCGTAATATACAGAGGGTCAACAAGAGTATTATAAAATTCAAAATATTATAAGTAATATAAATAACCATTAAGTTTAATTGATATTCTTAGTGGTTATTTTGTTTGAGTTTGTATGCATACAGTTATATAGAGTATATTAAAGTCAGGATTTATTTGTATAAGGGCTTTATAAGCTCTTATTTTTTTGGTAAAATAAACTCTTGAAGCTTTTTAAAATACATGGACGGAGGATACCTTAATGTTATCAAAAAATAAAGAGTATATTGTAGATATAGTTGATATAGGTCAAGGCGGAGTTGGAGTAGGAAAATACGATGGTTTTACAGTCTTCGTAGAAGGTGGATTAATAGAAGATAAAGTCAAAGTAAGAATAAATAAATCTAAAAAAAATTACGCAGTGGGAGATATAGTTGAAATAATAGAAAAATCACCATTTAGAGTAGAAAGAATATGTAGTGATAATCTTAAAGATTGTGGAGGATGTCAAATACAAGAATTAGATTATCAAAAGCAACTTGATATAAAAACAAATGAAGTAAAGCAAGTTATAACTAGAATCGGAAAAATAGAAAATGTATTAATACATGATACTATTGGAATGGATAAACCAGCTAGATACAGAAATAAAGCTCAGTTTCCCATTCAAAAAATTAAAAATATACCCGAAATAGGTTTTTATAAGAAGAAAAGCCACGATGTTATACCTATGGATAAATGTATAATACAACATGATATAAATGATAAAATTGTTAAAATAATAAAAACATATATAAATGCATATGATGTAAGTTTATACGATGAAAAATCTAATACAGGAGTTCTTAGACATTTAGTTACTAAGGTAGGATTTACAACTAAGGAGGTTATGGTAGTATTAGTTGCAAATGGAAAAAAATTACCTTACTTAAATGAATTAGCATCAGTGTTAGAAGAAAATGTACCTGGATTTAAGACTCTAGTCGTAAATGTTAATAAAGAAAAAACTAATGTAATTTTAGGAAGAGAAAATATAGTTATATACGGGGAAGGGAAAATAAATGATTATATAGGAGATTTAGTATTTGAAATATCACCATTATCATTCTTCCAAGTAAACCCTATACAAACTGAAGTTTTATATAATAAGGCATTAGAGTATGCAGATTTAAAAGAAAATGATACTGTATTTGATATATATTGTGGAATAGGTAGTATTTCTTTATTTTTAGCTAAAAAGGCTAGAAAAGTATATGGTATAGAAATAGTTGAAGATGCTATAAAAGATGCAAAAATAAATGCAAAATTAAATAATTTAGACAATGTAGAGTTTTATGTAGGTAAAGCTGAGGAAGTAGTTCCTAATATGTATAAGGACGGTAAAACAGCAAATGTAGTCGTTGTAGACCCTCCTAGAAAAGGATGTGATCATAAGGTATTAGATACAATAATATCTATGAAACCAGATAGAGTTGTATACGTGTCTTGCAATCCATCAACACTAGCTAGAGATTTAAATTATTTAGATGAACATGGATATAAATGTATAGAAGTACAACCTGTTGATATGTTCCCACACACAATGCACGTAGAATGCGTAGCTAAAATAGTAAAAAAATAAAAGATAAAAGGGCTCTATATAGAGTCCCAATTATATTTTAAATTGCAAATAAATATGATACAATAAATATGATAACGTTATCTAAAGGGGGAAGATTATGACTGACTACAAGAGTTCTGGGGGAAGTTCAATTTATAACGGACTTAACTATATTTATTATATTTTAGGTGTTAATATTTGTTTTATATTAAGTAATATATTATTTATAATTTCAATCCTAGTTCTAAAGCTTGAATTTCAAAATATTATATTCTTTATGATAGCTTTAATTCCAACAGGACCATCATTTACAGCGTTATTTTCTGTAATTGGTAAATTTATTCGTGAAAAGGATATATATCCTTTTAAAGATTACTTTATAGCATATAAATTAAATTTTAAAGAAACTATGAAAATATGGAGTATCCAAGTAGCTATATTATTAATAGTAATTATAGATATTAGATATATGCTTATTGCTAAGGATATGTCATTGATTTTATTTAAGCCATTATTACTTATAGCTGGATTACTTGTGAGTATTAGCATATACTCATATTCTATATTATCAAGATTTTCACTGAAAACAAAAGATTTAATAAAGCTTTCAGTTTTCTATACATTTAAAAAATTGCCACTATCAGTATTTAATATATTTGTTCTTTGTGGATTTATATATTTTGCATTTTTTAAATCCCCTATGTTAATACCACTTATAGGAGGAATAATAGGATACATAATAATGATTGGACAATCATCTACACTTAAAGAAATAGAGGAAAATATTATAATAAATTCATCTGAGTTAAATTAATAAAAAATAAAATAAAAAAGAACTATCTTAAATAATAGAGGATAGTTCTTTTTGTATTTAATAAATATTAGTAATCAATTTAACATTAATTTTAAAAATTAAAATTAAAAACATATACAATATTTTAAATATAATATTAAAACCAAAAAACTGTCGTTAATTGTCATTAAGTTAATTAGAAAATATAAAGAAATTATGATAAAATACAAATATAAATCAAATATTATGATATTTAGACAAATTATATATTATATTGATAAATTAAATAAAAAATATGATATTTAAAAAATATAGCATTTAGCATATTAAAAAAATATTTTTTCTTTTATGTTAATTTGGAGATAATGTAGTATTTGCAAGCTATATAAGTTTTAAAAAGTAAAAAATACATATAGAGAAAATATTACATATTGATAATGTAAGATAAAAATTAGTAATATTATCTTGCAAACGTTCTCAAGAACGAAGAATGAGGGGAGTGAGATGAAACTATGGGGACTGGATTAGAAGTTACAAAAGATACAATTAAATCTACAAAAAATTCTAAATCTAAAAAAACTAATGGAACGAAAAACTCTAAAAGTTTTTGGAAAAGGGCTTTACGTAGCTGGCAACTTTATCTATTCGTATCATTAGCATTTCTTTATTTTTTAATTTTTAGTTATCTTCCTATGTATGGTGTTAGTATAGCATTTAAAGATTATATACCATCTGAAGGAATATTGGGAAGTCCGTGGGTAGGATTCAAACATTTTACAAGATTTTTTAATTCTTATTATTTTTGGGATTTAATCAAAAATACATTAGGAATTAACGTATACTCACTTATAGTAGGTTTTCCTCTACCAATAATTTTAGCATTAGCACTTAATGAAGTAAAAAATGAAAAATTTAAGAAATTTACACAAACGGTTACATATGCACCAAACTTTATTTCAGTAGTTGTAATGTGTGGTATGGTTATTTCTTTCTTAGCACCAACTACAGGTCTTATAAACCATTTTGTTGAAGCCTTAGGATTTGAGCGTATACCATTTATGACAGATCCAAAATGGTTTAAAAGTATATATGTATTATCAGGTGTTTGGCAAGGTACAGGTTGGGCATCAGTTATATATTTAGCTGCATTATCAGGTGTTGATCCATCATTACATGAAGCAGCAAAAATAGATGGTGCGACAAGACTTCAAAGAATATGGCATATAGATATTCCAGCTATTTTACCAACAATTATGATTGTATTAATAATGAATGTAGGTAGTTTAATGGGAATGGGTTATGAAAAAATACTACTTTTACAAAATCCATTGAACTTGGAATCATCTAATGTAATTGCAACATTTGTTTATAAACAAGGTTTAATCGATGGTCAATATAGTTTTGCAGCTGCAGTTGGGTTATTTAACTCAGTAATAAACTCAATTTTACTTATTTTAGTAAATAAGTTTTCAGCTAAGTTTAGTGAGGTGAGCTTATGGTAGTTAAAAATAAAAAGAAGAATACTATTAAGTATAATTTAGTAGATAGAGTGTTCCAATCATGTGTATATGCATTTTTAATTTTAGCATTAGTAGTTGTATTATATCCACTTATATACATTATAAGTGCATCAATAAGTGATCCTAATGCAGTTAGTTCTGGAGAAATGCTATTATTCCCTAAAGGAATAACATTTGAAGGATATAAGACTATATTTGAAAATGAAAGTATATGGAGAGGGTATGCAAATACTATATTCTATACAGCACTTGGTACATTAGTTAACTTAATAGTTACAATACCTTGTGCATATGCATTATCAAGACAAGATTTTGGTGGAAAAAAATTCTTTACAAAATTTATGGTAGTAACAATGTTTTTAAGTGGAGGATTAATCCCTACATATTTAATAGTTAAGAATTTAGGTATGGTTAATACAATATGGGCTATGATAATTCCAAATGCAGCATCAGTATATAATATAGTTGTTACGAGAACATTCTTCCAAAGTACTATCCCTCGTGAATTAGAAGAAGCAGCAACTATAGATGGTTGTAGTGATATTAAGATGTTTATCAAAGTTATATTACCACTATCATTACCAATAATTGCAGTAATGGCTTTATTCTATGGAGTAGGTCATTGGAATGGTTTCTTCAATGCATTAATTTATTTATCAGATCGTGCTATGTATCCTCTACAAATGGTATTAAGAGAGATACTAGTATTACAAGATATGGCTGCAAACTCTACAACAATGAGTTCTAGTATGGCAGAATTTGTACATAGTAAACAACAGTTAGTACAGGTTATACAATATGGAGTAATGATTGTATCAACATTACCTGTAATAGTTGTATATCCATTCCTTCAAAAATATTTTGTAAAAGGTATGATGGTTGGATCTATAAAAGGATAACGTTAAATTTCTTTCTGAAATTTAGAAAGCTAAATATAAATAATTAGGAGATGGGGAAAATGAAAAAACCTAAAAGAATTTTAGTTAGTACAACACTAATATTGACTATATTACTTAGTGGATGCCAAAGTACTGGTAGTAAAGAAGAAGTAGGTGGAAATATTGAAGTTGAACCAACAGGTTTTCCAATTGTAAAAGAACCTATTGAAATGACAATGATGGCCCCAGGTACGGGACTTGCAGAATGGTCAGATATGGATACTTTACAAGATTATGCAAAAAAGACTAATATTAATTTAAAAGTTACAACTCCTCCAATGAGTGATTTTGGAACTAAATTAAATCTAGCATTTGCAGGTGGAGATTTACCAGATATAATATTTGGAGCTGGCTCTAGTAACTTGAAAGCATCTATGGAAATGGACTATGGTTCACAAGGAACATTAGTGCCATTAGAAGATTTAATAGATAAATATGCTCCTAATCTTAAAAAACTATTAGATGAAAATCCTGAAAATCGTAAAAATATAACGACTCCTGATGGACATATATATAGTTTACCTTTAATAACGGATGAAGATAATGCAATTTGGCCAATAGGACCGCTATGGTACAATGGGGATTGGTTAAAAGCATTAAATGTTACAGAATTACCTAAGACTGCAGATGAATTCTATGAATTACTTGTTAGATTCAGAGATGAAGATCCAAATGGAAATGGTAAAAAAGATGAAATTCCATTCTCAGATGTAAAACTTGATTCGTCTAGACAATGGCTTATGTCAATATTTGGAATGAAAACAAGAGGAATTGAAGAACAAGATGGAAAGGTTAGATACACACCATCGACAGAAGAATATAAAGCATATTTACAATATATGAATAAATTATATAAAGAAAAATTATTAGATCAAGAAGTATACTCACAAGCGGCTGACCAGAAAAAATCTAAAGGTCAAAACAATCAACTTGGAGTTTATCCAGACTGGTTCTCATACTTTACAACTGGAAAAACAGAAGAGGAAGCTTTAGATTACCCAATGTGGCAACCATTAACAAGTGAATATTCAAAAGAAGCTGTTGTTCCAGGAAGTCCTAAAATGGTTAGAGGAACATTTGCAATAACATCGAACTGCGATAGCCCAGAAGCTGCAATACGTTGGGTAGACTACTTCTATTCAGAAGAAGGGTATGAGTATTTAAACCAAGGTCCAGAAGGTGTTTTATGGAAATATGAAACAAATGATGCAGGAGAAAAAGTAAAAGTATTTACAGAAGGTACTGATTTAGAAAATACAGAGGATGCACGTGGTAAGATTACTCCAGATTATGGTCTTACAACTCCTACTTATAGAAAAACTTTCCCTTCTATAAAGGTTGATAAAAATGAAGCACCAAATAAATTTAATGACTTTATAAAAACTGAAACTGAGGAAAAAATAACTAAGTATGCAGAAGTACCATTCCCACTTGTATATCTTACAAAAGATCAACAAGATAAGGTAGCATCAGTTAGTACAGATTTAGAAACTTATGTTGAACAAATGGAAGCTAAGTTTATAACTGGAGTAGAATCATTTGATAATTGGGATAAGTTTGTAAAAACTCTTGAATCAATGAATTTAAAAGAATATGTAAGTATATATCAAGATGCTTATGATCTTTGGAATAAAGGTGAATAAGTAAAAATTTAAGAAAGCAATAAAATAATATTATTAAAAAATTTCATTACAGAAATATATTATTTTATTGCTTTTTAAGTTATATAAAAATTTTAATATATTAAATTTATGGAATGGAGTATGAATAAAGGTAATAGAGAGAGGGTAGAGAATGAAAATACAAAAGATAAAAAAAAGTTTATGGCATAGATATATTCTCTATTATTGTATTATTTTTATAGTACCATTTATAGTATTAGCAATTTTTGTATTTAAGTTTTCAGTAGAAATAGTAGAGGAACGATTCAATAATAATATTATAAGTAACTTAAATCAATCAGAGAAATTGTTAGCATCTCAAATTGAAGAATTAGATAATATATCTATGCATATTTCAAATGATAAATATATATCATCTTATAGGATGGAACATAATTATTATAGTAGCGCGGGAAAAGAAATTATTTCTAGATATGTTAATAATAAATCATTTATTGATGATATAGTATTATTTTATTTTTCAAGTAATGATAAGTATTATAGTTCACAAGGATCTTATAATGAAATAGATGTATTAATGAATAAGTATTATAAAGATGTAGATATTTTAAAATCTACATTGAGAAAGATATTTTATCTTACTACTCCACAAATAGTTTCACTTCCAACGCATAATAAAGATGAAAATAAGTTTGAATTATATTATATATTTCCTCTATATGATTCTAATGGTAGACAATGTGGAACAACAACTTTTTTATTAAATGAAGAGAAATTAAGTAAGATACTACCTACAGTAGATAATAATAAGAATGAAATATATATAACCAATAATAGTGATTATGTACTTTTAAGTAATACTAAAAGCTTAGATAAGGTATTTGTAGATAGTAAAGGAAAAATGATAAAAGAAGTATCAGTAAATAATAGTTATAATATAAAGGACAAACAATATCGTATTATAAAATATAGTTCT
>JAVXLU010000002.1:0-18268 GCA_036646635.1 Romboutsia sp. | reverse complement strand
AAATTAGGATTAAATTTTGTAAATATATTTGATAGCAATGATTTAGTTACATCATTAATAAATACAAAGATGAATATTTTAAAATTATTAGTAATTTTATTTTTAATTGGATTAGTATTAATATTGTCAATAAGTTATTTCCAGTACTTACCGATAAGAAGAATTCATAATATCCTTAACAATAAAAAGAAAAATAATAGTGATAAGAATAATGAACTTAAAAGTATTGAAATGTTAGTAACAGATATAATATATCAAAATGAAGAGTTATTGGTTAAAAATGAAGCTTTATATCATATTGATAAAAATCAGTTACTTTTAGATTTAATAGAAGGTGTAGGTCAAGATAGAGAAAATAAAGAAAAACATAAATTTATATTAGATTTAGAATCACAGTGCCATAATTATTACATAGTTTTAGTAAAAAAATCTCAATTGTCTAAAGAAAGTAAACTTAGTATACATAATATATTGCCGACTGAAAATAATCGATATATGACTTTTACTATACAAATACCTCTTCAAGATAAGTTGGGTATATTAGTAGTTCATAAAGATTCAACTATATCAAGACAGGAATCATTAAAAGATATAGAAAATAAGTTATCTATATTAGAAGATAATATATATTTTTATTGTGGTCAGGTATATGAAGAGTTAGCAAAAATTAATCATTCATATATTGAAGCGATGGTAGCTTGTGACTACATAGTTAATGATAGTAAAAATAGGTCAATATTATATAGAGAAGCAAAGTACTCTAATGAACAGATTATTAATTATCCATATGATATTGAAGAAAAACTTGCTCATGGACTTAAGCAAGGAACGCAAGAAGTAGTTAATGATAGTTTAAAAGAAATATTTGAATTTATAAATTTAAATAAATATTATTCTGAAGAAATAAAAGTTTATAGTTTTTATTTAATAAATTTTATTGTAAGAATTGCAACATTAATTGATTTTCCACGTGAAGAAATTAATATAAGAGAATTATCAAAATACAATAATTTAGAAATTTTTGAAGAAAATATATTAAAACTAGTTGATAGTATAAATAAATTTGTATTATCAAAACGTAGTAAGGTGAGAGATAAATTTAGAGAAGGAATATTTACAGATATACTACAAAATTATAGATCTCATGACCTATCTCTTGAGTTGATTTCACAAAAATATGACTACTCAGTACCATATTTAAGTAAAATGATAAAAGAAGAAACAGGTACGACATTTACTAAGTATATACAGGATCTTAGATTTAACTATATAAAAGAAAAACTTGTAGAAACTGATTTATCAATAAAAGAAATTATTTTTCAAGCTGGATATTATGATATATCAAATTTCTCTAGAAAATTCAAGAATATTATGGGGGTTACTCCAGGACAATATAGGGAGATTAATAAAGAAAGTAAAAATTTAGAAATATTATAAACTAAGAGGTATATAAAAAATGAAATATAAAGAATTTTATATGGAAGATGAGTATTTTTATTTTGATAAGAAAAAATTAACGTTGAAATTTATAAGTCGATACTATAGGTTTGGTACACCAAGTGAAATAGAAGGTATAGTTTCATATGATGAAGATATAGCAATATTGTTATCAGATACTAAAGATAGTACAGATTTTAATATAATATTTAAATATAATAGGGAGATAAAAAATAGTGGATTTAGATTAGATGTTGATGCTGAAAAGGAAGTAGTAATAGAAGCATCAGATGAACGAGGAATAAGAAATGGATATACAGAATTTTGTAATCATATTAAAAAGACTTCAAAAGGAATATATGTGCCTAAATTAATAATTAATCATGAACCTACTTTAAAATTAAGTGGTATTATAGAGGGGTTCTATGGTACACCATGGACACATGAAAATAGATTAGATTGTATTAGATTTATAGGTCAAGAATGTATGAATACATATATGTATGCTCCAAAAGATGATGTTTATCATAGAGATAAATGGAGAATTTTATATCCAGAATGTAAAGTTTTAGAATTTAAAGAGATGATAAATGAGTGTAAAAAGAATCATATTGAATTTTATTATATGATAGCACCTGGTAAGGATTTTGATTTTACTATAGAAGATGAGTATATAGCTTTAAAATCAAAATTAATGCAGCTTATAAAACTTGGAATTAGTAACTTTGGAGTTCTTATGGATGATATTGAATATCGTATTTCAGATCAAACTAAAAGAAAATTTCCTACTCCTGCACATGCACAAGCATACATAGTTAATAATATATATTATTTTTTAAAGGAAAATTTAGAAGATTTTAGCTTAGTAATGTGCCCAACAGAATATGATATAGATTATGATACTCCGTATTTACATACATTAGGGAAAAATTTATTATCTGAAATTAAAGTATTTTGGACAGGTAATGAAACATTATCTCATCGTATTACTAAAGAAAGTTTTGAAAATATTCAATCAATACTAAATCATGATATAATAATTTGGGATAATATACCAGTTAATGATTTTGAAAAAGATAAAGAATTTATATTTATAGCTCCATATGAAAATCGTTCTCCATATCTTTCGAGTAATAATTTAGATGGAATTGTATTAAATCCTATGGATAAATGGGAAGCATCTAAATTTACATTAGCATCTTTTGCACAATATGCTTGGAATGCTAATGATTTTAGAGGTAAGGATGACTTTAAAAAAGCAATACAGAGAGTTATTGGGGCTGAATTTACAGAAGATATGTACATTCTAAGTCAATATTTTAGAAATAGTAGAGTTTCTAGTTCTTTACCATTTTATTTATTTGATATGTTAAATCAAAGAGATGTTGATGGAATTGATAATGAATTAAATAAATTATGGAATGCTACCAATAGAATAAAAAGTATTAAATCAAATACTCTAGTTGATAGTATAATGCCTTGGCTATTACGCATAGAGCGAGAGAAAAATTTATGGAAAACTTTTAAATCAGGTGATATAGAAGAAGTAAAAAAACAAATAGAAGTTCTTAATAAGGAATCATATAAAGTACCAGCTAATTTAGTAATTAGAATAATAAATAAGATTATAGAATAATAAATAGATATTAAAAATGTATTTCTATAAGGATAATAGGGAGTTGTAGAATGAGTACATCTAAAATTAGGGGAGATATAGAAGTAAATATAGATACAGAAATGGAACAACAAGGAGTTTATCCTGAAACAGAAATGCTTAATAAACGTTTGGAATGGTTTCAGGATTTAAAACTAGGTGTAATTATGCACTGGGGGCTTTATGCTGAAGCTGGTATTGTAGAATCTTGGCAATTATCTGAGGAAGATGAATGGGCTCGTGAGCCAAGAGCATGGAGGGATGATATTAAAGAATTACAAAGAGATTATTGGGAACTTAATAAAGTATTCAATCCAGTTAATTTTAATCCTAATGAATGGGCAAAAAAATGTAAGGAAGCAGGATTCAAGTATCTTATTTTTACAACAAAACATCATGATGGGTTTAATATGTATGATACTAAATTTAGTGATTACAAAATAACAGGGTCAGAGTCTCCATTTAAAGATGATCCTCGTAGTGATTTATTAAAAGGAGTGTTTGATGCTTTTAGAGAAGAAAATTTAGCTGTGGGTGCTTACTATTCAAAACCTGATTGGCACTCACCATATTATTGGCTTAATGATGATACAGTAAAGGGTCGCAGAGCAAGTTACGATACACAAAAACATCCACAGATATGGGAAAAATATGTGGAGTTTGTACAAAATCAATTACATGAAATAACACATAATTATGGAAAAATAGATTTATTATGGTTAGATGGTGGTTGGTGTGGAAAAGGCAAAGAAGATATAGATATGGATAAGATTGCAGAGGATTCAAGAATTGCACAACCAGAACTTATTATTGTAGATAGGTCTATTGGAGGAAGGCATGAAAATTATGTAACTCCAGAGCGTAAAATACCAGATGATTCAGAAATTCCTAATAAAGTTTGGGAAAGTAATATTCCATTAGGAAATGACTGGGGATATGTTCCAACTGATAAATTTAAATCTATAACAGAAATTATTCATTCTTTAATTGAGGTTGTATCTAAAGGTGGAAATTTAATTTTAGGTGTAGGACCGAAGCCAGATGGTAGTTTATGTGAAGAAGATTTAATTATTATGGATGCACTTGGAAGATGGCTAGATATAAATGGGTCAGGAATTTATGGAACACGTAGAGTGAAAGGTTTAAATATAATTAATAAAAAATGGAGAGCTACAAGTAAAGGAAAATCTATTTACTATTTCTATCTAAATTCAGGTGAGAAAAATCCGATAGAAGTTGCATTAAGTGATTTGGATTTAAGTGAAGATAAAATTAAATCTATTCATATTTTAGGATATAAAGATGATATTAAGGTCGAAGATGGTATATTGAAGTTACCAATAATAAATGCTGAGTCATCTTTTGGACTTGAAATAAAATTCAAATAATAAGTGGGGGATATTAATTATGAAAATTGAACAATTTTTAAATGAGCGTTTTGGTATGTTTATACATTGGGGAGTTTATTCAATTCCAGGTAGAGGTGAATGGATAAGATCTCATGAGAAAATTAGTATAGAAGATTACCAAAAATATGTAGATGAATTTAATCCATCAGATTATAATCCAAAGGAATGGGCAAAACTTGCTAAAAAAGCAGGTATGAAGTATGCAGTTATGACAGCAAAACATCATGATGGTTATTGCTTATTTGATTCTAAATATACAGATTATTCCAGTCAATATTATATAGGTCGTGATTTAATTGGTGAATATGTTGATGCTTTTCGTAGCGAAGGAATAAAAATAGGATTATATTATTCTGTAATTGACTGGCATCATAAAGATTATCCAACGTATAAAGATTTACAACATCCAATGAGAGATAATGAAGAGTATAAAGATTTAGAAAAAGATAAGAACTTAGATAGGTACATAGAATATATGCATAGTCAAGTTCGTGAATTAATGACTAACTATGGGGAGATTGACGTACTATGGTTTGATTTCTCATATAACAATACACCAGAAAGTGGACTTCCACGTATGAAAGGTGAAACTTGGAAAGCAACTAAATTAGTTAAGATGATTCGTGAATTACAACCTAATGTAGTAATAAATAATAGATTAGGTGGAGATATGAGATTAGAAAATCCTGAATATTATGCAGGAGATTTTACATCACCAGAACAATTAATACCGGCTAAAGGTATGTTAAATAACAAAGGTGAAGTACTTCCTTGGGAGGCTTGTGTAACATTAAATAGTAGCTGGGGATATAGTGCGAAAAATTCAGAATACAAATCAGTGAAGACAATAATAAGGTCATTAGTAGAATGTGTTAGTAAAAATGGTAACTTACTTTTAAATGTAGGACCAAACTCTAAAGGACAAATACCTAAAGAATCAATAGAAATTTTAGAAGAAGTAGGTAATTGGATGAAAGATAACTCTGTAAGTATTTACAATTGTAAATCAGCTGATTATGAACGTCCCGAGTGGGGAAGATATACCCAAAATGGAAAAAAATTATATGCACATATTATGGAACGTGGAATAGGACCTATTAGTTTATTAGGGCTTGAAGGTAAAATAAAAAAAGCTCGTATGCTCTATGATGGAAGTGAAGCTATAATTGATCGTCCATGGAATGTTTCTAAGTTCCCAAATGATGCATTTTTATTATTACCATCTCAAAAATTGAATGATGAAAACGATACAGTTATTGAAATAGAGTTAATATAAATTATACAGGAGGACAAGTTATGCAAAATAAATACCAAGTTATGGCATATTTAAAAGATAAGGATAAATGGGGAAAAGAAGATATAGATGCAAGTAAATTAACTTGTATTAATTATAGTTTTGCTAAAGTAAAAGACTGTAAGGCTATTGAAACTTTTACTAAGATACATATATTAAAAGAACTTAAAGAAGAAAATCCACATTTAAAAACTTGTTTAAGTATAGGTGGATGGGGAGCAGATGGATTTTCAGATGCTGTTTTGACGAAAGAAAGTAGAGTAATGTTCATAGAAAGTATATATGAAATGATGAATAAATATGATTTTGATGGAGTAGATCTTGACTGGGAATATCCAGGTCTAGGCTATTCAGGAATTGTTGCAAGAAAAGAAGATAATGAAAACTTCCTTTTATTTGTAAAAGAATTAAGATTATATTTAGATACAAAAGCCTTACAAGTAAACAGAGATTTTTGGCTTACAGCAGCTATTGGTGCATCAGATACAGTTATTGATGCTATGCTTACGAAGAATGGAGCAGAATATACTAATTATTTAGATTATGTACATATAATGACATATGATATGAGAAATGGATACAAAACAGGACATCATGCTAATTTATATACATACGAAAATGCTGAAAGACCGACTAGTGCAGATAGGTCTGTAAGAAGACTTATAGATCAAGGTGTACCTAAGGAAAAAATAGTAATAGGTGGAGCGTTTTATTCAAGAGTATGGGAAGGAATTACATGCTCAGAAAATCCATTAAACATTGACTCAAAAAATCCAGGTCTTAAAGTAGTAGATTATAACTTTTTAGAGGATTTTAAAAATGAACATAATCTAAAATATTATTGGGATGATGAAGCAAAAGCTCCATATTTATATAATGGAGATATATTTGTATCTTATGATGATGAAAAATCACTTTCAGAAAAAGTTAAATATGTTAAAGAAAATGAGATAGGTGGAATAATGTTTTGGGAATACTCTTTAGATTTATCACTAAAACTATTAAGTGCAATAGATGATGAAATGAACAAATCAGAAATAGAAAACTAAAATAATAGAATATTAGCTAGCATTATAAAAATGGTGCTAGCTAGTGATTTTTGATAAATACATATTAAAATAATATCTAGAATTATATCGTTAGTTAAATTAATATATTGGGGGTTTATAAATATGGCATATAATGAAATACCAAAATCGGTACAAATATTTATGGAAGATATAACTATAAAGTGTGGAGAAAAACATGCCAATTGGGCGAAAAATTTTAATTCATGTTTTGCAAATACACTACAAACAACAGTTAAAGAATTAGAAGATGGAACAACATTCTTACTTACAGGTGATATTCCAGCTATGTGGCTTCGTGATTCTACTGCACAAGTTCGTCCATATTTAGTTATAGCTAAAGAAGATAAAGAAATTGCGAATATGATATCAGGTTTAGTTGAAAGACAATTTAAATTAATTAATTTAGATCCATATGCAAATGCTTTTAATGAAGAAGCTAATAATGCGGGTCATCAAACTGATAATACACAAATGAATCCATGGATTTGGGAAAGAAAGTATGAAATAGACTCACTATGTTATCCAGTTCAGCTTGCTTATTTATTATGGAAATCAACTGGAGAGACATCACACTTTAATGAAAATTTTGTATCTGGAATAATGAAAATTTTAGATTTATGGAAAGTTGAACAAAATCATAGAAATTCACCATATAACTTTACTCGTGATACTTGGAGAAAAGAAGATACACTTATTAATGATGGTAAGGGTGCACCCGTTGACGTAACAGGAATGACATGGTCAGGATTTAGACCAAGTGATGATGCTTGTCAATATGGATACTTAGTTCCATCAAATATGTTTGCAGTAGTAGTATTAGATTATGCAAAAGAAATATTCAAAGAAATATTAAAAGATAAAGAAATGGTAACAAAAATTACTAATTTACGTGATGAAATACAAAAAGGTATTGAGAATTACTCAAAAATTAAAAATAAATCGGGTGAAGAAATATACGCATATGAAGTAGATGGAAAAGGAAATTATAATCTAATGGATGATTCTAATGTTCCGAATTTAATTTCAGCTCCATATCTTGGATATTGTGATGAAAATGATGAATTATATTTAGCTACTCGTAAAACTCTTTTAAGTAAAGAAAATCCATATTTTTATGAAGGTAAATATGCAAAAGGTATAGGAAGTTCACACACGCCAGAAAATTATGTATGGCCAATAGCACTTGCAATGGAGGGGCTTACAACTTCTGATAAAACTGAAAAAGAAAGAATACTAAACTTACTTGTAGAATGTGATGGAGGAACTAACTTAATGCATGAAGGATTTAATGTAGATGACCCAACTAAATATACAAGAGAATGGTTCTCATGGGCTAATATGATGTTCTGTGAGTTACTAATGGATTACTTTGATATTCGTGTAAAAAGATAATTACAAAAAGATAATAAGGAGAGTATAATAATGAAAAAAGTATATATTATTTCACATAGTCACTGGGATAGAGAATGGTACTTACCATATGAAAAACATCATATGCGCTTAGTAGAATTAATAGATGATTTATTAGAATTGTTTGAAAAAGAGCCTGAGTTTAATAGTTTTCATTTAGATGGACAAACAATAGCGTTAGATGATTATTTACAAGTGCGTCCGCAGAAGAAAGAATTACTTGAAAAATATATAAAAGAAGGAAGGCTAAGAATAGGTCCATTTTATATACTACAAGATGATTTCTTAATAAGTAGTGAATCTAATACTCGTAATATGTTAATTGGTATGGAAGAGAGTAAAAAATGGGGGGGAATGGTTAATTTAGGATATTTCCCTGATACTTTTGGAAATATGGGACAAACGCCTCAAATGATGAAACAAGTTGGGATTGATGTAGCAGTTTTCGGAAGAGGAGTAAAACCAACTGGATTTAATAATGTAGTAATCAATGATGAAAAATTTGCATCACAGTTTTCTGAAATGTGGTGGAACGGACCAGATAATTCTAAAATATTAGGTATTTTATTTGCTAACTGGTATAGTAATGGAAATGAAATTCCTGTAGATAAAGAAGAAGCTAAAAAATTCTGGGATAGAAAACTTAATGATGCTAGTATGTATGCTTCAACAGAGCATTTGTTAATGATGAATGGGTGTGACCATCAGCCAGTTCAAAAAAATGTAATATCAGCAATTAAAGTTGCAAGAGAATTATATCCAGAAATAGAATTTATACATAGTAATTTTGAAGATTATATAGAAGCTATGAAAAAAGATTTACCAGAAAGCTTAAGTACCATTGACGGAGAAATTACAAGTCAAGAAACAGAAGGCTGGTATACTCTAGCTAATACTGCTTCTGCTCGTATTTATTTAAAACAAATGAATACTGATGTTTCAAGACAACTTGAAAATATTACAGAGCCTTTAGCTACAATGGCATATGAAACTGCAAGTGAATATCCACATGATCAACTTCGTTATGCATGGAAAACATATATGCAAAATCATCCTCATGATAGTATTTGTGGATGTAGTGTGGATGAAGTACATGATGAAATGGTAACTCGTTTTAAAAAGGCAAAACATGTAGGAGAATATTTAGCAGATGAAGCTGCAAATAAGATATTAAGTAAGATAGATACAGCATCATTTAGTGATGATAGCAAGCCATTTGTAATATTTAATACATCTGGAAGTAGCAAGACTGGAATCGTAGAAACTAAAATAGAGTGGAAGAGATTACCTTTTTCAGTTGGAGGACCTCCGAAATTATATAATGAATTAAAAGAAGAAATAGTACCAAAATTTAAGATTATAGATAAAGATGGAAAGATAGTAAAAGCAGAGATAGTAAAAACAGAAGTAGATTTTGGATATGATTTGCCAAAAGATGGATTTAGAATACCTTTTATGGCAACATATGTAACAGTCCGTATGTTAATGGAAGATATGTCAGCTATGTCATGGGAAACTTTTGCATTAGCAGAAGGTGATTCTGATGATTTATTATATGGTAATATGATAAAAGAAAATGGAAGAATATTAGAAAATGATAATGTAAAGATAGTTATTGAAAATAATGGCCAACTTAATATAACTGATAAGATAACAGGTAAAGTTTATGACAAGTTATTGACATTTGAAAATGTTGGAGATATTGGAAATGAATATATATTCAAACAACCAGTAAATGATAAAGCTATTTTATCTAGTGAATTTGATTCTAAAGTAGAAGTATTAACAGATAATGAGTTATATGCAGAAGTTTTATTAACTCAAGATATTATAATACCGATATCAGCGGACGAAAGACTTAAAGAAGAATGTAGAGCTGTTTATGAATTTAGACAAAGAAAAGCAGAACGTTCTAAAAAAACATCAATACTTACTCTTAAAACTAAGATATTACTTGAAAAAGGAAGTAAGCAAGTAAAATTTGAAACAACATTTGATAATCAAATGGAAGACCATAGATTAAGGGTTTTATTCCCAACAGGTATACTTACAGATACTCATGAAGCGGAAAGTATATATGAGGTAGTTAGGAGACCAAATGATGTTACATCATCATGGACTAATCCAAGCAATCCTCAACATCAACATTCATTTGTAAATATAGGTAATAAAAACCATGGTGTTACTGTAGCAAATTATGGTTTAAATGAATATGAAATATTAAAAGAAAATGGAACAATAGCAGTAACTCTTTTAAGAGCTGTGGGGGAACTTGGAGATTGGGGTTACTTTGATACACCAGAAGCACAATGTAAAGGAAAACAATTAGTAAAATATGCTATAGAATTCCATGGAGAGAACAATAAACTTAAAACTTATCAAAATGCAATTAACTTCCAAATACCTTTTAGTACTTATCAAACAGATATACATAAAGGGGATATTGAAAATAAAAAAGTATTTATGAATATAGAAGGTGAAAGTTTTGTTCTTACAGCATTAAAACGTAAGGAAAATAGTGATGAAATAATAGTGCGTGGATATAATGCTACAACTGAAACTATGCCTGTTGATGTGAATATAGATGGATATAAAGCGGGAATATGCAATTTAATTGAAGAAAAACAAGAAGAAGAAATAAATAAAAGCTTAAAACCAGCTGAAATACGTACTTATATTATAGAAAAGAAATAGTTAAAACAAATAGCCTGTGTCTTCATTCATTTAATATGAAATACACAGGCTAATATTATAAATAAATATAAATAATAGGAGATATTAAGGATGATAAAAATATCAAAAGAAAAATCATCTATATTAGATATAAAGTTAATATGGGAAAATTTTCAATCGGATAGTAATTTATATAAAAATATATTGAGAGTATTTCAAGGTAAAACATCACAAATTTTTTATGATCCATTTATAAGTGAAGTACCAACTTTGTATGTAGGTCTTGGAAAAAAAGAAGATCTTGAGTTTATAACTATAAAAGAGATTTTTGCTAAAATCTCAAAACAAGTAAAAAATATGAATATAAATGAATGTTCGATTAATATTTCAGAGATTCATAAAAAATTTAAAAATCATATGTTTGTACATGCAGTAGAGGGTCTTATATTAGGAGGATATGATTATAGCAAGGTTAAAGAAAATAATAGTTTAAATTGTGAAGTTTATTTTTATGGAATAGAAGAATCAAATGTACTAAATTCACAAGACATTATAAAAGAAGCAATAGCTTTAATGAATGGGGTTATTTTTGCACGAAATACAGTAAATGCTCCTGGGAATAAATTAAGACCAAATGATTTTGTTAATGAAATAATTGAATTTATGAAAGATGTAGATGTAGAAATTGAATTACTAGATTTTGATAAATTAAAATCTTTACATATGGAAGCACTATTGAGTGTTGGAGATAGTAGTAAATTTAAACCATACCTAATGATAGTTCGTTATATTGGAAATCAAGAAAATGAAGAGATACTTGGATTAGTTGGAAAAGGTGTAACTTGTGATAGTGGAGGATACTGTTTAAAACCATCAAATTCTATGCTTGGAATTAGAGGAGATATGGCCGGAGCATCAGCAGTGATAGGTGCTATACATTCTCTTGCAGAAAATAAAATTAAAACTAATGCTATAGCTTTAGTTCCTATATGCGAGAATCGTATCTCAGAAAGTAGCTTACTTCCAGGAGATGTTATAAATTCTTATTCAGGAAAAACTATCGAAGTAATAAATACTGATGCTGAGGGTAGGTTAATTCTTGCAGATGCAGTAAGCTATGGTGTCAGAAAAGAGAAAATAACAAAAGTTTTAGATATAGCTACACTAACTGGGGCCGTTGTTAACTTACTTGGATTTTCTATAGGTGGAGTTATGTGTGATGACCAAAATTTATTTAATGACTTTAAAAAGGCATATAAACGCTCAGGAGAAAGATACTGGAGACTACCATTTTATAAAGAGCATGAAGAAATGATAAAAAGTGATATTGCAGATATAAAAAATCTTGGTAAAAGTCATTGCGGTACTTTAACTGCAGGATTATTTATTAGAGAATTTGCAGATGAAAAACCATGGATTCATCTAGATATAGCTGGAACTGCATGGGTAGATTCACCTATATTTGAATACCAGTCAAAAGGTGCAACAGGAGCAGGAGTTACTACTATATATGAATTATGTAAGGGAGAATAATAATGGAGTGTTTATTTTCATGTAAGCGTGAAGAAAGTATAAAAGAAAAATTCGAAATTTTGATAGAAAGATTAGGATGTAAAAAGCTAGAAGTATTAGAAGGACTAAATACATGTACTAAAGAAGAGCAAATAGCTGTTAAATATTTATATAGTACAATGCCTATAAGTGATATTGCTGATTATTCCTTTGATATATTCCTTGATTATGCAAAGCATGCAATATATCTTTGGAAAGAGGGAGAATATAGAAAAGTTATTCCAGAAGATATATTTTTAAATTATGTAATGCATCATCGTGTTAATAATGAGGAGATAGTTTCTTGTAGAGAATTTTTTTACAATGAAATAAAAGATATTATAAAAGGTAAATCAATGAAAGAGGCTATTATTGATATAAATTATTGGTGTGCAAAAGAAGCAACTTATCAAGCAACTGATGATAGGACGATATCTCCTATAGGTGTATATAAATCTGCATTTGGAAGATGTGGTGAGGAATCAACTTTTGGAGTAACTGTATATAGAAGTGTAGGGATTCCGGCTAGACAGGTATATGCACCGAGATGGTCCCATTGTGATGATAACCATGCGTGGATAGAAGTATATTGTGATGGAAAGTGGCATTTTTTAGGAGCGTGTGAGCCGGAAGAAATATTAAATAAAGGATGGTTCACATCAGCATCATCAAGAGCTATGATGATACATTCAAAATGGTTTGATTATATTACTCCAAGTGAAGAAAATGTTGGTAAATCAGGTATGGCAATGGTACTTAATAATTTAGAACTTTATGCAAATACAACTACACTAAATGTAGTTATAATAGATGATAAAGGAAATAAAGTTTCAGGTGCAAATGTTGATTTTGAAGTATTAAATTATTCAGAATACTATCCAATAGTATCGTTATTAACTAATGAACATGGAAATATTGATGTTACCTTGGGGCTTGGAGACATACATATACATGCACATAAAGATGGTTTATTTGCAGAAAAAATTGTAAATACAAAAGAATTAAAAAATGGGACTATAAAATTAACATTACAAAATAATATAAAGTATGATTTATGGCAGGATTTTGATTCCATTGCACCACTAGATGCACCGATTAATATAGAACAACCAAATAAAGAGCAAAAAGAAATAGGTAAATCAAAATTTAAGTATGCATCAAATATAAGAATTAAAAAAGCAGAAGGTTTTTATGATGAATTATTAGTAAATGAAATTATAGAAAACTGTAAAAATAAAGATAGAATAAAAGAAATATTTAAACTTTCGAGAGGTAATTATAATGAAGTAAAGGAATTTATTTTAGCAGAAGTTACTAAAGTAGAAGATAAATATAAAGAAGATATTTTAGAAATTTTAACAATAAAAGATTACAGAGATTTTAAAAGTAAATTATTATCAATGCATTTAAAAAATGCAGTTAGATTTGAAGGAAAATATAGCAAAGAGATATTTACAAAATATATACTAAACCCAAGAATTTATATTGAAAATTTAACAGATTATAGAGAATTTATATCAAATTATTTTACAGATGAAGAAAAACAGATGTTTATTGAAAATCCTGAAGAAATATGGAAATATATAAATACAAATATAGAAGAAAAAGAGGAGTATGAGTATAAAGATATATGTACATCTCCTAAAGGATGCCTAATGGTTAAAGTAGCAAATAATATTTCGAAGAAAATATTATTTGTAGCTATATGTAGAAGTATTGGAATTCCAGCGAAAATAAATGAAATAAATGGAATTTCGCAATTTTATAATGGTAGTGACTTTGTATCAGTGGAGAGTAAACTACAAAAAGAATCTACTTTAAAAATATTATCAAAAGAAAAAAATATTAATTGGACTTATTTTTTAAATTGGAGTATAGCAAAATTAAATAAGGGGGTATATCAAAGTTTAAATTTAGTCGATATGCCTTGGGATGAAGGTATGACTATTAAAGTTGAATCAGGTCAATATCGTATTATAACTTCTAATAGACTACCAAATGGAAATATGTTTGCAAAGAAACTATACTTTACGATAGGTGAAAAAGAAGAAAAAGATATTAGCCTTGAACTTAGAGAAGCAAAAATTTCTGATATGTTAGAAGACATTGAACTTATGGATTTTGAATTATTAAACGATAATGGAGAAAAAGTAAGTGCAAGAGAAATAACAAAAGATAATAAACATCTTTTAATATGGTTAGAAGAAAGTAAAGAACCAACAGAACATATATTAAATGAAATATACGACAGAAAGTTGGAATTTAAAAAATTAGGAAGAAAGCTTATTTTTATAATTAAGAGTAGGGAAACTATTAATGACCCGACTTTATCAAGAACTCTTAACGTATTGCCAAAAGCAAGAATATACTATGATGATTTTGAAGAAAATATAAATGTGCTCGGAAGAAGAATGTATGTAGATCCTGATAAGTTACCACTTATAATTGTGGTAAATCCAAATCTTCATGGTATATACTCTACTAGTGGATACAATGTTGGAACAGGAGATATGTTACTTCGCATATTACATGAATAAATAATATAAATTAAATTTATATATTTATTAATAATATTAGATTAGTATGAAGAAAATGTGGTATAAAATACTAAGTAATTATAATTTATTTAAATTAAGGAGAACTAAGATGGCAGCGGATAGAAAAATTTGTTTTTGTAAGAATGTTAGCTATGTAGACATAAGAAAGGCTATGATACAAGGAGCTAGAACAGTAGATGAAATAAAAGAAATGACGGGTGCTGGAACTGGTTGTGGAAAATGCATACCAGAAATAGAAAAGATATTAGCATCAGTTTGCGGATGTAAAGGAGTTTCTCTTGAATCTGTAGTTAATGCGGTTAAAGATGGAGCGGATACAACTGATAAAGTAGCTGAAGTAACAGGTGCAGGTTCAGCTTGTGGAAGATGTAAAGCTCTTGTACAAAATGTAATAGATATAAAAAAATAATAATTAACACTTTATAAAGCTAGCGATTCTTAATTAGAATAACTAGCTTTATTTTAATAATAAATAATAAAGAAATAAATATTAAGTAAATAAATATATTAAAATTGGATAAGATATTATTAATTAAATGTATATACACACCTCGTCTTATAGACATCATAGTCTTTATACATTTATTTTAAAATAGATTAAGTCCTCCAAATTTTGGAGGACTTTTTAGTTATGAAACAAAATATTTATAATATTGTAGAAAGTTATTTTAATGGAGGTAGATTATAAATGAAAGTTTTATTTACACATAATTATGGAGAAGAAAAATTTCGAAAAATTAAAGATTTAGGATATAAAGTAAGCTATTATAGAGAAAATAAAATTAAAAATAATGAGGATATAAATTCAGCTGATATATTAGTAACTTACAACCCATTTAAGTCATTAGATATATCAAAGATGGTAAAATTAAAATATATTCAAACTTCAAGTGTAGGAGTAGATCAAGTTCCAAAGGATGAAGTGATAAAAAGAAATATCATTTTAGCCAATAATAAAGGAGCATATAGTATACCAATTAGTGAATGGATTATTATGTATGTACTACAAATTTATAAAAATAGTATGAAATTATATTCTAATCAGCAGAAAAAAAAGTGGGAAGTAGATTTCGATTTGCTTGAATTATATGGCAAAAAAGTTGGTTTTATAGGCACAGGAACAATAGCAACAGAAAGTGCTAAAAGATTAAAAGCTTTTGGAGTAGAAGTATGGGGTGTAAATACGAAAGGTTCATCTAAAGAATATTTTGATAAATGTTTTTCTAATAAAGATATGGATTATGTTTTTAAAGAATGTGATGTAGTAGTATCGACTATACCAGCTACTAAAAATACAATAGGGCTGATTAATAAAGATAAGTTTGTAATTATGAAAGATAACTCTATCTTTATTAATATTGGAAGAGGGAATATAGTTAATGAAGAAGATTTGATAAATAATATAAATAAATTTAGAGGAGTAGCATTAGATGTTTTTCAAAGTGAACCATTAAATAAAGATAGTAAGCTATGGGATTTTAAAAATGTAATAATAACACCTCATAATTCATGGGTATCTGATCAAGACAAAGAAAGAACATTTAATGTTATTTATAATAATTTAAAAAACTATATAGAAGATAAACCTTTAAATAATATTGTAGATATACTAAAAGGATATTAAGATAAAAAATGTTTATTAAGCTGCCAAATTATAAGGTAGCTTTTATAATTAAATGATATACTAAAATATATTAAAGTTATAAAAAGGTAATACTAAAAATAGAAATTTTCATACGAGGTGACACAAAATATGACTATAGAAAAAAGAATAGACGAACTTATAGATTTAATAAATTATCACGATGAAAAATATTATAATCAAGATACTCCAGAAATATTAGATGTAGATTATGATAATTTAGTGAAAGAATTATTAAATCTAGAAGAAGAAAATCCACAATTTAAAAAAATAAATTCTCCGAGTAATAGAGTTGGAGGTAAACCTTTAGATAAATTTAATCAAATTTTACATAAAATACCGATGCTAAGTTTATCAAATGCATATTCAAATGAGGACTTAAAAGACTTTGATAGAAAAGTTAAAGATATGATAAGTTCAGAAGTAGAATATGTGGTTGAATTTAAAATAGATGGATTATCAGTCGGTATAACATATAATGATGGAATGTTTGAAAAAGGTGCTACTAGAGGGGATGGAGTAGTTGGAGAAGATATATCTCAAAACCTTATGACAGTAAAGAGTATACCGTTAAAAATAGATAATAATAATGAAATAGTAGTAAGAGGGGAAGTTTATATATCAAAACAAAATTTTAAAAAAATAAATCAACAACAATACGAAATGGACTTACAACTTTATGCAAATCCAAGAAATCTTGCAGCAGGCTCATTAAGACAATTAGATCCAAAATTAACAGCAAAAAGACCTTTAGATATATTTGTTTTTAATCTTGAACACGGAGAAAATTTAGAATTTAACAGCCACAGCAAATCATTAGAATTTTTAAAAAACTTAGGATTCTCAGTTAGTCCAAACTATAAAGTATTTAAAAGTATAGATGGTGTAATAGAACATATTAAATATTGGACTGAAAATAGAGATAAATTAGATTTTGAAATAGATGGAATGGTTATAAAAGTAAATAATCTTAATCAAAGGGACGTTATGGGTTATACTGCAAAAAGTCCAAGATGGGCAATTGCATATAAATTCCCAGCAGAGAAGAAAAAAACAAAGATTATAGATATCATAGTAGAAGTAGGTAGAACGGGAACTATAACACCAACTGCAGTACTTGAACCAGTAAGACTTGCGGGAACTAGTGTAAGTAGAGCAACACTACATAATGAAGATTATATAAAAGATAAAGATATAAGAATAAATGATACAGTTTTAGTTCAAAAAGCTGGTGATATAATACCTCAAGTAGTACAAGTAATAAAAGAAGAACGTAATGGAAATGAGATAGAATTTAATATGCCACATGAGTGTCCAATATGTTTTAAACCAACAGTTAGATTAGATGGTGAGGTTGCTGTAAAGTGTATAAATATGTCTTGTCCAGCTCAAATAAGAAGGGGAATAATACATTTCGTATCAAGAAATGCAATGAATATAGACGGTTTAGGTGAATCTATAATAACACTATTATTAAATGAGAAAATTATAGAAAATGTTGCAGATTTATATAATATAAAAAAAGAAGATGTAATAAATTTAGAAAGAATGGGTGAAAAGTCAGCTGATA
>JAVXLU010000001.1:29905-52252 GCA_036646635.1 Romboutsia sp. | reverse complement strand
AGGCTACTTAATGATTTATGAATATTATCTTGTTTTTCTTTTATTACGTTATAATTTTCTTTATTTAGTATAAAATCTACTTCATCTTTTATAGCATTGGTATTTTCAATTATTCCCATCTTAGCTTTCTTTAAGAACTTATTTTTATTTAAAATTATCTGTATTAACATTATAAATAAACCACAAAATATTAATCCACCAATTCTAAATGGCATACGCTCTAAACTTATTGGTGTATAAAGTAAAAATAAATATCCTAATGAAAATGGAATATGCATTGGTCTTTTCGTATCATACGTAAATAAATATAAAATCATAAATAACATAATAAATGTTATTATTAATGCTGTGGCTGAATTCAATGATGCTATAAATGCAGCTATACCTATTGCTACTTCTATTAAGACAAACTTCAGTGTATTTTTTATTGGACTTAAAGTATAATCAATTTCTACTAAATACAATGAAGCTGTAATTCCAGCTACTATAACTAATGAATTTTCATCTCCAAAAATTTTTTTGAAAATAGATATAACTAATATTATCGATATAAATAGAAATGTATTATGTATTATTTTCTTTCGCATTTTATCACTCCTATATTTTATATAAGTCTAATGATATATTAAACTTATTACTTATAAATTATACTTTATATATATTATATATATAAAGTATATATAACAAAAAAGCTAAACTTTAAAGTTTAGCTTTTTTAGGATACCACTGTATATTTATAATTTTAATGATGAACCTTCCCAATCACTCATAAAGCTTTCTATTCCTTTATCTGTTAAAGGATGCTTAATCATTTGATTTATAACTTTAAGAGGCACGGTAGCTATATCTGCACCTATTCTAGCAGCTTGTAAAACATGAATTGGATTTCTTATACTAGCAACTATTACTTCTGTTTCGATTCCATTAACATCAAATATATCTACTATTTCCTCTATTAAATCTAATCCATTTTGCCCTATATCGTCTAATCTACCGACAAATGGACTTACGTAAGTAGCACCTGCCCTTGCAGCTAAAAGTGCTTGACCTGCAGAGAATATTAAAGTTACATTTGTTTTAATTCCTTTACTTGATAATATTTTTGTTGTTTTTAATCCTTCAGCTGTCATAGGTAATTTTATAACTATATTTTCATGTATTACAGATAATTTATCGGCTTCTTTTACCATATTTTCGTGATCTAAGCTTATTACTTCAGCACTAACTGGTCCATCTACTATTTCTGTTATTTCTTTTACTACTTGTATAAAATCTCTACCTTCTTTAACTATTAATGACGGATTTGTTGTAACTCCACATATAACACCTAAATCATTAGCTTCTTTTATTTCTTCTATATTAGCTGTATCTATAAAAAATTTCATTATTATCTTCCTCCTAAAATTTCACTTCTATGTATTATTTCCTATTTTAGTAGATATAAATACAATTTTATATCTACTTTAATAAAATTTTATATTTTATCAATAGTTAAGTACATATAATATCATATATTTTAAGTGTGGTAAATATTATTTACTCTATAAATATAGCTATATAATTAACAATATTAATATAATTAATATAATTTAAAAAAAGTATCTTTATAACAATTAAAGAGTGCATTTTATACTTTAACTATTTTAAGATACTTTTTTTATTGTATTATCTAAATTTTATAATTCCATTTTCTATTGAATCAAGTATTGCTAATGATTCTAATTTTACACCTTCTTTTAATAAAAGTTCTCTACCATCCTGGAATCCTTTTTCTATTACTATTCCAACACCAGATAAATTACATCCAGCTTGGTCTAGTAAATCTTTAAGTCCTAAAGCAGCTCTTCCATTGGCTAAGAAATCATCTAATATTAATATATTTTCGCCATTATGTAGATATTTCTTAGATACTTTAACGCTATATTCTTTTCCCTTTGTAAATGAATATACTTTTGTTTCATATACATCTTTATCTAAATTCTTAGATTCTACTTTTTTAGCGAAAACTACTGGTACATTACCAAAGTGTTGTGACGCTATTGATGCTATAGCTATTCCTGATGCTTCTATTGTAAGTATTTTATCTACTTTTACATCTTTAAATCTTTCTTTAAATTCTTTTCCTATTTTATTTAAAAAAGATACATCTAATTGGTGGTTTAAAAAGTTATCAACTTTTAATATATCATTTCCTGCTACACGTCCCTCTGTCAATATCTTATCTTGTAATGCTTTCATACTTAATTCCTCCTAAATGTAGTTTACTTAAATATAATTGTCTAGTGTATAAAAAAAAACCTATCTAAAATAGACAGGAGTTTACGATTCAAATTAAAATATAAATTTTATAGTATCCTAATTATAGATACTTAAAGTTATACATAAAACTCCTGTAGTCAGGCAATTTACGGTAGCCTGGTAGATACATTTGAACCCTATCATCAAAAATATACAGGTAATATATTCAATTATTTCTTATAATTATATATTATACGTTTGCTTTATTCAACTAATACTTTTTATATTTTACTTGGTTATTTTTATTTAGCTGTATATCCAGACTTTAATAGTATGTTAATTGCAACTTCTGACTTAGCTTCATTTACTAAAATTATAGGTCCTGTACATCCCATTCCACTTTCTGCATATACTCCATTTTTCCATAATTCTTTAACTGCATCTTCTAAATCCATTATATCAATCCCATATATTTGAGTTGTAATAACTTGTCTTTCAGGACATTTAACATCTTCACTAGTTTTAACCTCTTTTTTAGTTACACTAGCCATAATATCATCAAATTTAGAATTTTTAGCACTCCTAAATTCATTTTTAGCCACTTCACTTATATTACCTTTTGCTACATCATATGCATATTTTAAAGCATTTGAAACAACAGGACTTCCTGATGCTCTTGATAATATAAGTATTTTTCTATTATAATCCTCTCCTACTCCAGGTCCATATCCATATCCACTTGCTTCATAATCTCCACCTGTTGTAAATGAAGAAAATATCTTCATGAATATATTTCCACTTAAAGTATCTGTAACCATAATATCTGGTGATCCCACTAGTAAATCATTTCCTCTCATTACACATCCACCATCTGCTCTTATCGACTCTGCAAACTCTATCTCATATCCATTATTTTTTAATTCATTTAAACATTTTTCAACTTGTCTAGCTCCATCAACATTAAGTATTCCAACCTTAGGACTTCTTATGCCTATGCTTTTCGCAACTGAAATACCATATATACTATTTCTAACCATTGCTTCTATTCTATTAGTTGCACTAGTTCCAGTTGTAGTAGCTAGTATCATTTCTTTTCCTCTACCTGGTGTTATAACTCTACCAACAGTAGATACCCCTATTGGAAAATTATAGTGCATAGTTACGCAAGAATCAATGTATCCACTATCTAATAATTCTTCCATTTTAGTGTACATTTCTTTCTCATCATTAACTTCTATAATTTCAAGATCAGTTTCTACCTTAGGTCCTATTAAAACTATATCAAATAAGTTAGACTTAGCCAAATGTGCTCCATTTACTAAATTATCTATTCCATGTTCGCTTCCAAGTATAGTTAATCCAACTTTTATTTTCTTACCAAATTCTCCACTTTCTATTGCATTAGCTATTTCTAGAAGAGCTTCACTTATTATTTTTTTAGCCATCATATAGTCCCCCTATTCTTCTATCATGTCTAATGCTAGTTTTCTAAGAGACCCTGCTATTATCTTTTTAATTTCTTCCTTAGATACTCCATTAGTTTCTTTACTAACTCCATTATTTCTTTCTACTACAAATGATACTCCATCAAATAAGTTAGTCATTCTTCCTAAAAATAAACTTCCTTTTCCAACTATCATAGCTCTATTTTTATCTCCAGTTGTTAAATCAGATATACAGAATCCTATATATGGAACACCTGATGGTATATGTCCTTGAGTTGGAGCCCATCCTGGTAATCCTTTATTACCTACAAATTCTTTTAAATCTTTCTTTTCCATATCTCCACGCTTAACAGCTAGAGCACCTATCATTTTATAGTTGGCTTCTGGTACATCTCCTGCTCCTGCTGGCTTTGTTATATCTGGGTTTTGCATTTCAACAGAGAATACGTCTACATCAGTTATTTTTAAGTTTGCTCTATCAAGACCTGATGTTATAAGTGAAGTCATAACTGCTTGAGGAGAAGATCCTGTTCCAACATTATGCTTTCCTACTAAATCAGTTCTAATTATTGGATTTACTCCATCATTTTCTGACACTAATACTGCAAATCCACCTACTACATCTTCTAAAACCGGAAGACCTTTTTTAATGTGGTCTTTAGCATTCATTCCAAGCTTTGCACTAGCTCCACCTGCTACTACTACTACATTTTTATATATACCTGATTTAACAAGTGCAGCTGCTTGAATTAATGCATGAGTTGGAGCTGCACAAAATCCTCTAGTATCAGAACCTGTTGCATTGTTAAAACCTGCTATTTCAGCTATAGCTTTAGCAAAGTTACCTCCACCTCTTTGATTGATATCTCCACAAGCTTCTTCCGAACATTCTATAACATAGTCAATATCTAATGCATTTATTTTACTGCTTCTTAATAAATAAATAGCTGATATTACTCCTGATGCTTTAACTACTAAGTTTTCAAACATTGTATGAGCATTTAAGTTTACATCTACATCATGAGCTTTTTTTATGTACCCCACAAATCTATTTTCATGATATAATCCCTCTGCTACATGATTTTTTACTAAATCTATACCTTCTTCTATATTATCACCTTTTAACTTATTCATAAATTGATCAAGTTCAGGGTAGTTATTTTCAATTTTAGATTTTACTTTATTTATAAATTCTTCACTTAACTTAACTAAATCAAAAGCATCACAAATTTGCATTAAAGCTATAAATTCATCTTGCGGCATTATTTCTCCTAGCTTTCCATATCTCTTTCCTTCTATCTTCTCATTACACCAAGGCATAGCTAATTTTTTTAATTCTTCAGGCCTATTATTTCCTATATATACTTGATTTGGCATGTAGTTAACTACATCCTCATAACTTCTTATATTATTACTTATTTCCTTTAGAAAATCTGAATCTGGATTAGTAGCTCTTTCAACATTACAAGTACTTCCATTTTGTACTATCATATCTGGAGTATGAATAAGCACATAACTTGCTCCTTTTAAAACTGGATAACTCATAAGGCACCCCCAATAAATTTAATTAAAATTCACTTACTTTCATAAATAGATGGGCTTTTCAGCCCATCTATTTATGAAATCTATATCTAAATGTAGAATATATCTATTTTATTTCTCAAATACTGTTTGACCTTCTACTTCAGTAGTTAAGGCTCTTAATGCTTTTTCTAACAATTCTCTTCTTAATACTTTTTCTTCACGAATATCTAAAGCTGGGTTTCCAAGTGGATGTGGTATTGCTATTGTTGGAACTATCCTATTTGCTCCAACTGTTAAAGAAATCGGTACTACTGTACACATATGAACCACTGGTACTTCCATAACTCTTTCTATTTCCTTTACCATCGTTGCACCGCAACGAGTACAAGTACCTCACGTAGAAGTTAAGATAACAGCTTGAACTCCTGCAGCTTTTAATTTATTACCTATTTCATTTGCATATTTTTTAGCATTCGCTACTGCTGTACCATTTCCAGTAGTTGTATAGAAAATCTCATGTAACTCTCCTATTAATCCTTCTTTTACCATATCTCTTAACACGTCAACTGGTAAAACTCTGTCTGGGTCTAAATTAGCATATACTGGATCATATCCACCATGTGCAGTTTCATGCGAATCTTGCGTTAAATCATTAAATCCTACTAATGAGTATTCTCCATACTTAGATGCTGATGAAGATTCTATTCTATCAGGATTTCCTTTTGGTACTATTCCGCCCGAAGTAACTAATGCGATTTTTGCATCAGTTAAACTTTGTAGAGCAGGACTTGGTTCTACCCTATCAAATACCGGCATTGGATATTCAGTGATAAATTCATCACCTTTAATTTTCTTAAGAAGCATATCTACAGCTCTCTTGGATCCTTTTTCTTCATGGAAGAAGTTAACTCTAATGCCTCTTTCTAAATATCCTTCTTCTTTAGGAGAACCTATTTTGTCCCCCTTAGATAATTTCTGAGCAAATTTAGCCATTTTAGGTAAAGCTTTTCTCATGCCAGCGGCAGAATTGGATGTTTCTATTATATAAACATCCTTCTTAAACATATCCACTCCTGGATTTTCTATATACATCCCTGTAAAGCATGGTATATTTAAATTTTCTTTTACTACTTTAGTTATAGCTCCTGCTGCAACTCCGTATCTACCTGCATTAAAAGATGGACCAGCTATAAAAAATTGTGGATTAAAACCTTTTATCATTTCTAAAACTTCATCACTTGCAATATCTAGATTTTCATTAAAATAAGTATCTCCACATACTACTGTAGCAACTACTTCCATCTCATCCCCTAGTAATTTGTTAAGTTGCACACTTATTGGAGGTAATTTTTCAGCTACATGTGGTTTAATATCTGCTTTTTCCTCTCCACCTATTCCAGCGAAAAACTGATTTACATAATGAACTACTCTTACTTTTTCCATATATCTCACCCCTTTTGTTTAATTAATCATTAAACTTACAGAATTGTTCTCTCATACTAGACATTTCTTCTATTATTTCATCAACCTCTAATACCATCTCCATCATACTTATTTGTTCATCATAAACAGCTTCATTAAATTCATTTTTCATTTCTGGTTCAACAACATGATATACTCTAAGTCCTAATTCAACTCCAGCAAGTGGTCCAGCGAAAGTTGGGTCTCCTGCTGTTACTGTTTCTGCTGCAAGACCTGCAGCCTCGGCTTCAGATGCACCTAATAAAACCACTAAGTTTTCAGCTCCGTGTTTTTCACAAGCTTCTTTAACTCTTTTTTGGTTTTCTAAGTCCATAGCCCCAGCAGCCGTTCAGACAAAACATTCTGTTGAAGAAAATATTACATCTGCTCCCTCTACTGTTTTTACACATTCTTCTATTGCAGGTCCTGGTATACCGTCACGGTCCCCTATTATAAGAACCTTTTTATTAGCAAGTACGCTCATAATTATCCCCCTTTTATTTTTTCATTTTATAATTTATTTAAAATTAATAAGTTACTGTAGATAATTTTCCAAATCCTGTTTCATTAGTAGCTCCAGTTATAACTTGTATCTCTGCTTCTATACTTCCATCTTCTCTTAAACTTCCAGCAAATCCACCTGCTATAACATCTACTACTTCTATATGACCTAAAATTTTATCCATCTTAGGTAAAACTATTACTTCATTAGCATTTCCACCAGTAACAACAGCATTTGCTCTTACATCTGCATCTGCAAGTGATTGAGAACCTCCATCACGACCTGCATACTCATCTGTTACTATAACCGTTTTTATATCTTCTATTTCTATTTTTTTACAGTTCATTATAAGGTCTGTATCTGGATTTCCAAATCCTTCTTGAGATATTATAACTGCATCTAATCCTAAATACTTACATAATTTAGCAGTCCAGTTAGAAGATCTTTCTTTATCTGCTAGATATACGTTTTCATTAGTTATAATTATACCCACAAAATTTATTTCTTTTCCATGTTGTTTATATAAATCTTCTACTATAGAGTTATTTATATGAACATAAGATGGATTTTTATCACATGCAGATACACAGTTACCACTTACTACCGCTCCATCCATAAGTTCTGTTGGATAAAGTAGAGTTGGAACTATTTGTTTTGCATCTACCCCATATACATATGTATCATGAAGCAATCCTTGAGTTTGAAGCATATATACATATCCTACTTTTGGAAGATTTGGATACTGTGCTACTGATTCTAGTAATGGCTTTGTTTCATAAGTTGTAACCTCATCAGGAATTAAATTTCTTCCAGCTTCCCCTAGGTAAGCTGCAGATTTAAATCCTATCATTCTAACAGCTTTTTCATGGTCATGCTGCTTTAAACCATCTATTGGTTCTGCTATTACTACAATATTATTAAGTGTAGAAAATGGACAATATTTAGCCCCAGGCCCAGTCATATCTATTATACCTTCTTGGAAACCAACTATTTTACCTGTAGTTACAACTGCACAACCAGAAAGTACATGAGTTATTCCCTCACCTACTGTATCAACTTTAGATATTATACCTGGAAATATTCCTCCATTACCTTCAACCTTAACTCTTGGCTCTATGACATCTTTTACTGGTGTTATTCTTACACTTTCCCCTGGACGAACTAAATCTATATCTATAGATTTTATATGATCATCTCCACTAATTTCTTCAATCATTTCTTTTTTATTAATAAATAACACTCCATCTTTAACTTCGGTAACGTCAGCAAACTGAATATCTTTTATAAAGATTTTCCCTAACTCAAGACGCATACTTGCACCCCCTAATTTTTAAATTCATTATTTTTTTAATAATCTTTAAATTTATAACTATTCCTACTTACTAAAACTTAGCATTACTCAAATTTGTAACCATATTAAAGGTGCTTTTTAATCATTTCTTCTATATTAGTTTTTGTAGCATCATCTTTTGTTACTTCATCTATTTTTGCACCATCTTTGTATATAGCTATAGTTGGAAGTCCTAATACTTTTTCTTTTATAGCTAATCTTCTAGCTTTTGTAGTATCTAGTTTAAAAAACTTAAAATTATCAGCATATTTAGTAGCTAATTCTTCAACTTCTGGAAGTAATGCTTTACAAGGTTCGCATCCTTCACTCCAAAAATCTACTATTACTATACCTTCATTTTTTAAAACTTCTTCTGCAAAAGTATTTTTATCTAAAACTATCATATTTTAAATCCTCCTTTAGATTTTAATAATAAATTTTAATTTTATAATTTTGATTCTTCTAAGTATTCTACTTTACTATCAATATATTTTTCTGCCATTATTGTAGCTATTGCACCATCACTTGTAGCCGTTACCACTTGCCTTAAATTTTTAACTCTACAATCTCCTGCTGCAAATACACCCTCTATATTAGTTTTCATATCTTCATCTGTTACTATATATCCTCTTTTATCCATATTTATTTTATCTTTGAATAAGTCTGTTTGAGGCTCAAGTCCAACAAATACAAATACTCCCATTGTTCCATCTTCTTCATCTGCTTCATATTCCTTTGTTTCACCTGTTACAGTATTTTCAAATACAACTTTTTCTAAGATTCCATCACCATGCAATTCCTTTACAGATGTATTGAACATAAAATCTATATTGGGATTATTTATAGCTTTTTCTGCTATTGATTTAGCACATGTCAATTTATCCCTTCTGTGAACTATTGTTACTTTTCTAGCAAACTTTGTTAAAAACATTCCTTCTTCAACTGCACTATTTCCTCCACCAACTGCAAATACCTCTAAGTCTGTGAAGAAATCCCCATCACATGTTGCACAGTATGATACACCTTTTCCAGTAAGTTCTTTTTCTCCTCGAGCTCCTAATTTTTTTGGAGTTGCTCCTGTAGCTATTATTATAGCCTTAGCTCTATATTCACTTTTTTCACCTTTTAATACTTTTATATCTCCATCTATGTTAGCTTCAATGATGCTATCTTTAATCATTTCTGCCCCAAAGCTTTTGCATTGTTCAACCATTCTAGCTATTAACTTTGGTCCACTTGCATCTTCTATTGAACCTGGATAGTTTGCTATATCATGTGTAGTAACTATTTGCCCCCCTGTTTTTGCTTTTTCAATTATAAGTGTCTTAAGCTTAGCTCTAGCACCGTACAATCCTGAAGAAAGACCTGCAGGGCCTGAACCTATTATGATTAAGTCATATAAATTTTTCATTTAACTCCCCCTTTGTATTACAATTACTCTATTTAAAGTAATTAACTTACTAAAAAAACACATTTAGAAATATATCTCTAACTCTAAAATATGCGACTTATATATATTGAATTCTTTGTAAGGTATTGTTTAGTATATCAAGATCGATAACTCTAAAATCATATATGATTTTTTCTGTCCAATTTGGAGTGTTTTTATTATTTTGAAATTTGCTTGACGTTAATATTGCTTCTTCTATTAACATTAATGAATTTGTATCTAGATTTTTTCCCCTTTTCATAATGATGCTTCTATATGGTGTTTCATTAGGTTTCACACTTCCGTAAAGCGGATGAGATAAAAGTTCATATCCAATATGTATTAAATCTCTGCATTCCTTTAGTATTCCTATATAGGTAGTATCTTTTTGTAAAATTTCTTTACTGCTAATCTCTTGTTTAACAATTGGGTTATTAGTTATTATTACCATGTGTCCCTCTCGCTTTCAAAATTCTATATTTATTTTGCAACAAAAAACAGAGAAAACAAACTACCAATTTGTTCTCTCTGTTAATATAATCTTCAGAGGTCCGTCTAAACATAGTATTTTTACCTGAGAATTTCACTTAATTTTATTTGGTTGATAAATTAAGTTTGTCCCTTCGGTCACTTTAAAAGTTGTCTCCCATGCCCTTCACTCGGATATTTAATTTTCTATTCGTTATATTTATACTATCTAAATTAAGTATATAAGCTTTCTATCCAATTTTCAATATATTTTTTCTGAAATATTGTATACTTTTTATATTTATATATTTAATTAATGGAAGTTAATTTATAACTTACTATCATCTATTTCCTCTAACCAATTTTTTATAGTATTTATAATACTTTCTACACAACCATCTTCAAATGGAGATTTTAATTTACCTATTTCAACAATCTCTAAAAATGACTTAGTTCCACCTACTCTACATATATCTAAGTAATCTTCCCATCCTTCTTCTTTATTTCCCCTCATCTTTTTCCAAAATTGTAATGCACATATTTGAGCTAATGTATAATCTATATAATAAAATGGATTTTTAAATATATGCCCTTGCTTAAACCACCATCCACCTTTTTCTAAAAACTCACATCCTTCATAGTTTTTATGAGGAAGATACTGCTTTTCTAATTTTCTCCATATCTTTTTTCTATCTTCTTTGCTCATATTCGTATTTTCATAAATCTCATGTTGAAACTCATCTACTACTATTCCATATGGTATAAACTTAATAGCTGATGACAAATGTGTAAACTTATATTTTTGCGTATCCTCTTTAAAGAATAGATTCATCCAAGGCCAAGTTATAAACTCCATACTCATAGAATGTATTTCACAGCTTTCATATGTTGGGAAGTTAATTTCAGGCATATCAATCCAAGTTGACATATATAATTGAAACGCATGTCCTGCTTCATGTGTTAAGACATCAATATCATCTGATGTATGGTTAAAGTTTGAGAATATAAATGGAGCTTCATAATTAGGTATATATGTACAGTATCCTCCTGCTGCCTTACTTTTTTTAGTTACTAGATCCATAAGTTCATTTTCTAGCATAAAATCAAAAAATTCTTTTGTTTCCTTAGATAGTTCAGAGTACATTTGTTTACCATTTTCAATAATATATTCTTCACTACCTTTGGGTGTTGCATTACCACTTATAAACTCAAAATTTTCATCTACATATGTTAATTCATCTATGTTTAATCTATTAGCTTGTCTTTTATATAAATCATTTGCAACTGGAACTATATATTCTAAAACTTGTTTTCTAAAATTTTTAACCATTTCCTTATTATAATCTGTTCTCATCATTCTTATATAACCTAAATCTATAAAATTTTTAAAGTTAAGTTTTTTAGCAATGATAGCTCTTATTCTTACTAATTTATCAAATAAGTCATCAAATTTTTCTTCATTTGCTTCAAAAAAGCCATAATATGCTTTTGATGCTTTTATTCTTACATCTCTATCTTTTGATAACATATATTTGCCTATACCCGATAAGTTTGTTTCTTTATTTTCAAAAATAATTTTTGCTGATGCAAGTAATTTAGTATATTCTGAACACAATCTATTTTCTTCTTGTAAATCATTTATTATCTCACTAGAAAATGATTTAAGTGAATACTCACATATAGAAATAAACTGTTTTCCAAAATCTTTCTCTATATTATCTTTAAATTTAGAGTTTACTATTTCTTTGTAAAATAATGAGTTTAACTCTTCATATAAAGGTGAATATTCATCCCAATAAGCTCTTTCTTTTTCATAAAATTGATTTTCTATATTTATACTGTGTCTTATAGATGATATAGTTGACATCGTCTCTATATTATTTCTTAAGATATTAAGTTCATCTATATTTTTCTTTTGTTCTTCATATGTATTTGATTCTTTTATATTGTGTACTATCTTATTAAATTCATTTTTATTTTCTTCATACACTGGTCTTTCATATTTAAACTCTGTAAATTTCATTTAATCATCTCCTTGTTTATCATTATTAGTATTATATAACAAATTATACAATACTTAGTTAATTTACTGTATCTATACTTATATTCTAGTTTCTAAATTCAGTATGTATTGATATAATCATTATTAGGTAATTTTATCTATATAATACTTTAGGAGGATAAAATGTATAAATTAATTGCTTTAGACATAGATGGGACTTTATTAAATAGCGAAAAAAAAATTACAGCTGCTGTATATAATTCTATACAACAAGCTAAAAAAAATGGTACAAAAGTTGTTTTATCAACTGGAAGACCATTACCAGGAGTTACGCCTTTATTAGATGAACTTAATCTTAATGATGATGGTGACTATGTTATATGCTTTAATGGTGCAGTTGTACAAGAAGTTAAAACTAAAAAAGTTATTTCTAACTTCGAAATGAATTATAATGATTTTAAAATCATATATGAACTTGTAAAAAAATTAAATACTAGGGTTCACATAAATACACCAACTAGCTTAATAACACCACATAAAATACCAAGTGAGTATACTGAATTAGAAGCTAGACTTAATAATATACCTATAGTGTATAAATGTGAAGATGAAATCGATGATAATATAATATTTTGTAAAATAATGATTATAGATCATCCCGAAAAATTAAAAGAAATTTTAGAAGTTCTTCCTAATTATTTATTTGATAAATATACAATAGTTAGATCTGCACCTTTCTTCTTAGAATTTTTAAATAAGTGTGCTAATAAGGGACTAGCACTTAAATCATTATGTGAAAGTATCAATATCCCCCTCGAAAAATCTATTGCTGTTGGAGATGAAGAAAATGATCAACATATGATAGAGTTTGCTGGTCTTGGAGTTGCTATGGGAAATGCTAGAGATAGTATAAAAGATATTTCTGACTATATAACTTCGACTAATAATGATGATGGTGTTGCAAAAGTTATAAATAAATTTATCTTAAATAAATAATATTTAAAATAATAGATATAAAATAAGTATTTCTAAATTAATTTAATCATTAAGAAATACTTATTTTATATTATCTAGTTATTTTTCTTGCTAATGTAGCTGTCCATACACCTACCATAGTAACACCTAAAAGCATTTCTACTCCAGATAAAAAAACACTACTTCTAATTGGTGTTATATCTCCATATCCTACTGTTGTAAATGTAACGATACTAAAATATAAGGATTTCATAAAGTCAGGTATTAAATTTGGCATAGTAAGTCCAGATTCTAAAATTAATTGATAGTCTATATTATATCCACCAACACTAAGCCCTGTAATCATATAAATAATTGCAAATAATAAAACTATTTCTAATGAAGCTATTAGTGCATAAGTCGGTCTTTCTCCATAACCACAAAGTAGCCAAAATATAGTTGACTTAATTTTATTTATTCCATTTAAAGATTTATGTTCCATACATTTTGATAAATAATAGTATTCTCCAGAATTATCCATTAATCTATTGGCTTCAAATTTTGAAGCAAATCCTCTATAAACCTTTGAAGCTATCTCATATGTTTTTTTATAATTTTTATCTATCTTTATTTTATCTATAAATGTATACTCGTCAAATTTAGTCAAGAAATTATCATCAAATTTAAATTCTTTTACTTCTGGATTTATAATTTTAAGTGACCTACAATCAGAGTCTGTAATATAAACTTTATCTAGATATGTATCACTGATTATCGAATCTTTTAGACTAGTATGTATAAAATTACTATTATATAGACTCGTATTTTGAAATATACTATTTTCCATATTACAATTTTTAAAACAACAATCTTTAAAAATTGTTTTATTATTAAATATACTTATATCTCCATTTAAACTATAAAAATCACAGTTTTCAAAAACTATATTTTGAAAATTGCAATTTGAAAATACACTTCCTAAAAATGAACAATTAGAAAACTCTATGTTATCAAATTGACAACTTCTAAAAATATCGTATTTAAATTCAGTACCCTTTAATTTTTTATAAGTTCTAGGATTTATTTGTAGTTTATCTCCTATTGCTTTATTTTCAATGCTTCTTAATATAACTTCATTTGTATTTTCTATAATATAATCATCATTTTCTTCTTTAAATTTCATCTTATTATTTTCAAATAAAGAAATCTTAAAATAATACCTTTTTTTATTTTCAGCTTCTCTATTTTTTAAATCTATGATTACTTCTTCTTTAATTTTTTTAAAACTATAAACATGCATTTAATCACCCTACATCATATTTTAATATCTTTTATGTAATAGTACTTTCTTTTTTCATTAAATCCTTTATTTTTGGAATACTTGTCTACATTTTTTAATATAAATTATAAAGTTTAATTACTATGATAATAAAAATACTCAGTATTTTATTATATTTTAGGGGGTTATTTATGAATTTTAAAATTAACGAATTAGAAGAAAGCTTACCTAAGGAATCTTGTTCATTTTGTACTCATCTGTCTTTAGATGGACCAAATTCAGATTATCAGTATAATATAAAATGTATAATGCTTGATACTGTACCTCAATCAAATACATTTTGTGATTTTTTTTCTCCAGAAAATAGTGTTTTAAGTACCTCCGATTTAGACAACCTATATATAAACTACTTAGAGGCTTGTATAAAAATAAATTTTAACAATTATTTAAATTCAATTCACTGGAGATTGTTTAAAGAAAAAGCTTTAAATCATTTTAATAAGTGCTCACTTTGTGGCTCAACACAAAATTTAGAAGTTCACCATATTAATAGGAAGTTTGGTCATGAAAGTTTAGAAGATATTTTTGTTGCTTGTTGTGATTGTATCGATAAATAAAAATATACCTGTTATAAAATTAATTTATTTCCATATAATAAATTTGAATTCAATTTGTAGGAGGTATTTTAAAATGGCAAATAGCAACTTAAATTGTTCTGCTAGTAGTTGTACTTACAATAATTGTGGAGGATGTTACGCAAGTTCTATAAATGTAGATGGATGTCAAGCTACTACTACTTCTAATACTTGTTGTTCATCTTATCAAGATAAAGCTAGTTCTGGATTTAGCAACTGCTCTGGAGAATGTAATTGCGTAAGCACAGCTAATGTTAATTGTAAGGCTACTAACTGTAAACATAACGAAGGCGAATGTTGTAAAGCTGATAAAGTTCATATAAATTGTGATAATGCTAGTTGTGAAACATTCTGCTGTAAATAAAACATAAAAATAGTACTGAATTATATTTCAGTACTATTTTTATGTTTTTAACAATTTCTTATTATATATATCATATTTTCGCTAAACTATTTTCCTCATATATCTTAGCTTCTTCTTCTCTTCTTAAAACTCTAAGTATTCCTAAAGATAAAGATTCAAGTTCATTTTCACCTGGTATTATATCCACTGAAGCTATAAATTCAACTCTTTTTTTAATCATAGAAGTTATCATATTTGAATAAGATATTCCTCCTGTAAGAATTATACCATCTACTTTACCTTCCACTACAGTTGATAATTCCCCTATACTTTTAGCTACTTGATACGTCATTGCTTCATGAACAAGTTTAGCCTTTTTATTACCTTCACTTATCATTTTTTCAACTTCTCTAATATCTGCCGTGTCTAAATAAGATACTATTCCACCATTTCCTCTTATCATTTTTAGCATATCTCTATAAGAGTATTTTCCTGAAAAACATCTATCTATTAATTTTTTACATGGTACCCTTCCTGATCTTTCTGGTGAAAATGCACCTTCATCATCAGATACTATATCTATCACCCGTCCTTTTTCATGTATACTAACTGTTATACCTCCGCCTAAATGAGCTACTATCAAATTTGAATTTTTATAAGCTTTATTATTATTTTCGCAATATTTTATAGCCATAGCCCTAGAATTTAAAGCATGACTTAAGCAATCTCTATCCATGCCATAAACTCCCGATAATCTAGCTATATCATTAAGCTCATCTACAGATACAGAGTCATAAATGTACGCATTTATATTCAATGGTTTAGCTATTTCATAAGATATAATTGCTCCTAAGTTTGATGCATGCTCAAGTATTGGTCTATTAACTAACCTGTCTATCATTTCATCATTTACTAAATATGCTCCTGATTTAACTGGCGGAAGTAGTCCACCTCTGCCTACTACCGCACTTAATGTATTTATGTCTATCTTATTTTTCTTAAGTACGTTTAGTATCAAATCCTTTCTCATTTCAAATTGATCTTGTATAGTTTTATACTTTGATATCTCATCACAAGGATGATCTATACACTTAACTAGTATTACTTTATCATTATCATAAATAGCCATTTTAGTAGATGTAGACCCCGGATTTACAGCTAATATTCTATAAATCATAAATATCCCCTTTTCAATTTAAATATTAGTTTGTTTGAATAGCTTCATCATAAATTAATTTTATGCCTTCGTTAAATGCTTTTATATTTATATCTATAAATTTGTCTTTTACATTATCTTTTATTATTTTTTCCCAATTTATATATTCTAAGTTCATAGATTTAACTAAACTACCTAGTAATATTACATTCATTATTTTAGAATTGCCGATTTCTATCGCTTTTTCTGATGCATTTAGTATAATTGCATTTAATCTGTCTAACTCTTTATCTATTTCATCTTCAAGATACTCTACTTTTCCTGTTAAAACTGGAATAGAATCTATTCTATAATTATTGTATATAATTTTTCCTTCTGGCTTTAGATATTTTATCCATCTTAATGCTTCCATTTTTTCAAATGATACTAAAATATCAGCTCCTCCTATTTCTATAACAGGAGAATATACTTTTTCTCCATATCTAACTTGTGATGATACAGATCCACCCCTTTGGCTCATGCCATGTATCTCACTCATCTTAACATCATAACCTGCTTCCATAAGTCCTATAGTTAGTAGTTTACTTGCAAGTATAGTACCTTGACCACCTACCCCTACTAAAAGTATACTCTTAGTCATTCTATATTCCCCCCTTAGATATAGAATCATTAGATATTGCTTCTTTTGGACAAACTTGTGAGCAAACACCACACCCTACACATTGATCTTGGTCTATATTTACAACCTTAGATTTTTTTTCAAATGATATAGCTGGACATCCGGTTTTCATGCATATTTTACATCCTACACATTCATTGTGGTCTACATTAGATTTACTCGTAAATGGATTATTAAATTCTTCAATATCTTGTTTTGAGAATTTTTTAAGAACACATGGCCACCTAGTTATTATCACTGACGGTTCATCTAAATCAAATGCCCAATCAAGACTTTCATTTACTTCTTTTAAATTATTAGGATTTATATTTATAATATTTTTTATTCCACATGCTCTAACTAAATCTTCTATGTTTACTTCATTAGTTATATCACCTTGCAATGTATACCCCGTTCCTGGATTTTGTTGATGTCCAGTCATACCTGTTATTCTGTTATCTAGTATTACAGATATACTATTACCTTTATTGTACGCAATATCTAAAAGTGAATTTATACCTGTGTGAAAAAATGTTGAATCACCTAAAATTCCAACAACTTTCATATTATTGTTCTCTTTCATATTAAATACCTTCTGAGCTCCATGACCAGTACTAAGACTAGCACCCATACAAATTACAGTATCCATTGCATTATATGGTGGTGCAAATCCAAGAGTATAACATCCTATATCCCCTGTTATCATTACATTTTTTCTTTTTCCTATTTCATAGAAAAATCCTCTATGCGGACATCCTGCACATAACCCTGGTGGTCTTGGAACTAGCAATTTTTCATTAAATTCTATAGTATGATTTGTTTTTCCAAATATAGATTCTCTAATAACATCTGGAGTCATTTCTCCAGAAATAGGTAAAATATCTTTTCCAAAACATTTTATACCATTTGCTTTCATTTGTTCTTCTATAAATGCATCATTTTCTTCTATTACATAAATTTTATCTACTTTATCTGAAAATTCTTTTATTTTTTCAATCGGCATTGGATTGGTAAATCCTAACTTCATATATGATGCATCTTTCCCAAATACTTCTTGTGCATATATATAACACATACCCGATGCTACGATACCAATTTTTCTGTTATTTATTTCATAAAAGTTTAAAGGAGTGTTATTTGAGAATTCTTTTAATTTTTTTAATCTTTCTTCTACTATGATTCGTCTTGCCTTGGCATGTGCTGGTACAGTAAGGTTTTTACGAGGGTTTTTTATATAGTCTTTTATTCCTACTTCTTTTCTATCAAAACATTCTACTATTCCTTTTGAATGACATAGTCGAGTTGTTACTCTATATAAAACTGGTGTATCATATTTTTCACTTATTTCAAATGCCTCTTTAAACATTTCCTTAGCTTCTTGACTAGTTGCTGGCTCTAAAAGAGCTATTTTAGCAAATTTAGCATAATTTCTGTTATCTTGTTCATTTTGTGAAGAGTGCATTCCTGGTTCATCTGCTGAAATCAAAACCATTCCTCCATTAACTCCAGTATATGAAAATGTAAACAATGGATCTGCTGCTACATTTACACCTACATGCTTCATAGATGCCATCGTTCTAGCACCAGCTATAGAACCACCTATTGCTGCCTCTAGTGCAACTTTTTCATTTGGTGCCCATTCGGCTACTATATCATTTTTATAAGTAGCTACATTTTCTAATATTTCAGTACTTGGAGTTCCTGGATATGCACATGCATACTTTATCCCAGCCTCATATGCTCCACGAGCAATAGCTTCATTACCTGTCATTAATTGTTTCATAGTTAAAATCCCCCATAAATAATTATAAATTTATAATCTATTTACTATGTCACTATATATTTAATGATTTTTGACTATTTACATATTCAAGTGCCTCTTTTATAATGTTTGGTGCAACTTTGCATTTTTCTTCCGATACAGCACAAATTGCAAATCTAATACCCATATTTAATGGAACAGCATATATATTATATTTTGTTAATTCTTCTGAAACTATTCTCGGATCTTCACATGGTATACTTATAAAAAATCCATCTCTATATGGAAGTATATCAAGTCCAACATTTTCAGCTTCTTCTACAAACACTTTAGCTCTTTTATTTAACATTTTTTTATGCATTTCTTTTTCTTTTGTATATTCATTAAATTTTTGTTGGTCTTTTACTATATTAGATAATAAAGTCATTGCCCCTCTATTACAGTTTGACCAATTTGCTCTACATGAATGTACACATCCATAATAAAACTCTTCCGCTACATTTTCACTAGCTGTTATACATATCGCTGCACCCATTCTCATTCCATAAGCTGTAAATCCTTTTGACATACTAAATCCTACTATCACTAATATATTTTCTGGAAGATTTGAAAATTTTTCAAAGAACTTTCTACTTTCATTATCATCCTTTACAAAATCAATATATGCAACATCTACAAACAATATTATTTTCTTACTTTCATCTTTTGCTATTTCTTTTGATAAATCTAAAATCTTATCCCATTCATCATCTGCCACGCTATATCCAGTTGGATTATGAGCTGGTGTATTTAATATAGTAAATATTCTTTCTTGTTTAGATGCTATCCTTGAAAATTCTTGCTTAAATGAGTTAAAATTAAAATTATTATTTTCATCAAATAATTGATATGTACTAACTTTTCTACCTATTTCTTCAGTTATACTTACATATGGACTCCAAAACCAATCTGATGTTAATACTTCATCACCTTCATTAGTATAATTCCAAGTGGCTAATTTTATAGCTCCACTTCCACCTGGAGAAGCCACAGCTTTTATATATCCCTCTGGTAAATACTGTTTAAAGCATACATTTTTAACCGCTTCTAGATACTCTGGTTGACCTTCTAATGAAGCATATGCTGATATGTCCTTATTATCTAATGATTTATATTCACTATATACAGTTTCCATTGTTATTAATTTACCATCGTCATCCATAAGAGCCCCTATTGTAGCATTTATCACATTCTCTTTACCTATTGTTTTTTCTGCAATTTGAGCTCTTTCTGATAAATTAAATATTATATCCTTTTTTCTTGGCCACATAGAATGTTTAGCCACCATACTTTGAGTCATAGTAGTTACCCCCTAATAATATTTTATACTAGTCTTAAAAAACAATTGTTATGCCAATTTACTTTTATTAAATAAAGTCTTTACTTTTATTTATTTATATGATTATTTTAATACTATATTCATAATCAAACTCTTTATCTAATTTTATTTTTCCTGTTATAACATACTTTTGAGATATATTTTTAATTTCTCTAATATTTCCCGGCCAATTATAACTTTCTAACCTATATACATCTTTTTTATTTAAATCAAATCCTATTTTTTATATCGAAATTAAATGCTATAATCCCTATTATCTTTTGCACTCTACTTAATCTCTCCTGTTTATATAAATAACCAAAATTTTACTGTAGATTTCTTATGTATTCTATCATAACTTTATTAGTTCTTAAATAACATACATAAAATATACTTTTCATATTTATATATATATTTGAATATAATTCATATGTAATAATATACTACGTTTTAAGGAGGTATAAGTATAATGCAATATAGAAATAGTAGTGCATATATGCCTACAGATAAAGGTACTTTATCTGTTAATGGTGTTAGTTATATAGAAGTAAATGCGGATACTGTACGTTTAAATGTTAAGATAACAACAGAAAGTAAAAGCTTAGAGGAAGCTCAAAATAAAAATAAAACAATTTCTAATAATTTATTAACTAGCTTATTAGATTTTGGAATAAGTAAAGAAAATATACATAGTGAAGATATGTCGGTATTTAGAAATTATGATTATACTAATAATGCATTAATTTCTTATAACGTTACACAATTAGTAACCATACTAATTAGTGATTTATCTAAACTCAAAGATGTTTATGAATTAGTAATAGAAAATGGAGCTAATGATGATATAAATATAGATTTTATATTATCTAATCCATATTATTACTACAGCAAAGCATTAAAAAAAGCTAGCCAAGATGCTATTAATAAGGCAGCTATAATTGCTAAAAACTTCTCTCTAAAATATAATCCTATTCCAGCTAACGTAAATGAAGTTAGTTCACTTTTATATTCAATTACATATTCATCATCTAATAATTACTCTCCGGATGTATCTCCTGGATTGGTAAAAGTTACGGCAGAGATTGACGCTGTATTTACAACTTATCCTTATTAAAAATAGACTTTGTTTAATAATTATGTTATAAATAATCAAGAAAATAGCTAGATACATTAGCACCTCTAATATCTAGCTATTTTCATTTACTTAAAGTTAGTAATATATTAATTAAAGTATTTATTTCTATAAATTTTTCTATTTTTGATAAGATAACTTATAATACCTATTATATTAAATACCTTTATATATCTAAATTTGCACTTACCTATACTTTGCTATATCCTATAATTATAGTCATTGTTAACAAACTTATTTTTGATTTCTCTAATGTAATATAAATGATTTAATCATTCCAATAAATAATAACCCAAGCATAAAAGTCGCACAACTCGTACAAATTATTCCAGGAATAAATATAATTGTCCTATTTCTTTTAGGATAGTAACTATTTTTAATTTCATAAACCTTATATACTACATAACATACAATTACCATTGGAATAGCTCCAAATGCAAGTAACATAAACGCTTGTTCATATAGTTGAAAAGGAATCATTGCATCTGGATTAATAATAATATCTGAGCGTTATAATAATACAATTGTTCTTAATTATAAATATAACTACTTATAAATTGAAATTTATCTTTTAAGTTTACTGATTTGCTTACTTTTTATTTTTAATATTACTAAAAATATTTAAAATACAAAGTAAAGTCATTAAGATAAGAAATCTTCTTTCTGATATTA
>JAVXLU010000001.1:0-29895 GCA_036646635.1 Romboutsia sp. | reverse complement strand
CCAACAACCCTATTATTAAAGAATACATTCCTTTAACTAAATTTATGAAAAAATAAATTTTATTATATCCTTCTTCATACTTTTTATCATATTTTTCTTTTATAGTTGCAACCACAAGTAAAAACCCCAATACTATCATTACTATACTTAATATAGTTATCATCTTCCTATCCCCCCATAACTTCCCATTTATCTATATTCTATTTGAAGTGTTCTTACTTAGCACTATATAACAATTGCGACCTTTATTATATTATAGCACTAACTCAATTCTCAGATTACTTTTAGAACATTTTTGTTACTTTTTACTATAGCATTATTTTAACTCCTTTATTACCATTTACATAAGCTATATTGTTCTTAATTTTAAATCTTTTATTTTGGTTTAAGTGTATTAAAGAAAGTGAAATATTTTATCTTAGTAAGTATGATAATTTGGACAGTTTTAAAAGTAATCTATATGCATATATAAATTTTTTTAATAATAAAATTCACTAAAATAATCTAAAAAACCTATCCTCTAATCAATATAGAGAATAGATTTTAAATAGATATTTTTTTATTTACCCTATCTACTTGACAGCTAGCACTTCATTATACTATACAATTTTCTATCTGTATTATATAATCTTTACACTTTTCACAAACTATTATACTTACTATATAGCTATCATCAACTTTATTTTGTTTACTCAGTTTATTAAACGATAAACCATTATACTCTTTACTTATATCACTTATTACATACTCATTATTTTTAGTAAATATATAGAAGTGATATTCTAAAAAACCAAAGAATTTTTGTTTTTCCTTAACTCCTGATAAACATTTTGGACATGCTTCTTGATAATACTCAATATCAAAGTTTATCGACTCTGAATTATTTAATATGTCTAATATATTTGACACTTTTATACCTTTTACAGGTTTTTCTTCATCATTTATTAAGTCACTACAGTTATCATGACTTAGTAAATATTTTTCATCTTCATAATTAAAATTGTATGAACTCATTTTACACCTTCTTATTTATTATTCTATTTCTGATTTAAAAGGAACATCTTCCCTTAAAGCTTCTTTATATTCTTGATCTGTTATATATCTAAGTTTATTCATCTTATATAATATAACTTCTTGCCTTTTTTTAGCTTCTCTATGTTCTACATATCTAGCTGGGTTATTAGTTATACCAGCAATCATTGCACACTGTGCTAAATTAAGATCACTTACATCTTTTCCAAAGTAAACTTGTGCGCCTTTAGAAACTCCATAAGACGATTTTCCTAAATATATATTATTTAAATATACTACTAATATATCATCTTTACTCATACTTTTATTCATCGATATTGCATTGTACATATCTTTTAATTTTCTCTTTATGGTTTTATCATCATTAGTTAATAGATTTTTTGAAACTTGCATATCTATTGTACTCCCACCTTGTACAGTATCAGTAAAAATATTATGTAATATAGAACGACCTAAAGATATTACATCTACTCCATTATGCTTATAAAAACGTTCATCTTCTATGGATACTATTGCATCTTTTAATTGTTTCGGAATTTCATTAGTACTTACTACTTGACTACTAATATAATTTGCTTCTAATAATTCTTTAGTTACAGGTTGTGAACCTTTTAAAGCAGATATTACAAATACTGATCCAACTGCAGATAGTATAACTAATGGTATTAGCATTGCTATCAACAATCCTTTTAAGATTTTTGACAAGTTTTTCTTTTTATTTTTTCTTTTATATTTTTTCTTTTTATCTAATCTAGAACTTGTATAAGATTTATCTCTATTTATTTTTTCTTTTTTAGTTTTTATATTATCAACTTTATTATTTTGCAATTTTTTTTCTATATTATTACTAGAATTTACTTTATTATTGCTAGAACTTACTTTTCTTCTTCTTATTTTATTTTCATTATTGTCATGATAAGTCATTTTATCCTCCTTAGTCTTATAAAATCAATTATACATTGTTATGTTAAATAAATCAAAGAACAAAATTGTAAGATTAGTTTTCTATTTTTATCAATAAAATAATCTTTATATTTTGGCTATATTAGAGATATTTGTGATAAATAAGAATATAATATAGCTATAAATTATATTATAAAGTAGAATACATTTATGCATTGTCTAAAAGTATAAAAACAAGCATCGCTACTTTATCTGAATAACTACCTATCATGGTTTAAATTCCTTCAATTATCCAAGAAGAACAAAAAAACTGAAATAATCTCAGGTTTATTAATAAATGTCGCAACAAAAGATACTTTCATGAGTAAAATACATGAGTGTAAAGGGCATTAATCCATTTATACTATTATCAATAACATCAATTGTATTTGCCATGGAATTACTGTTTACAAAAAATAAATTTGGATACTAAGTATGAAAAATAGAATAAACGAACTTAGAAAAAATTCAAAAATATCTCAAGATGAACTTGCTAAATTATGCAATATTTCGAGGCAGACTATCAATGCAATTGAAAACAATAAATATGACCCAACTTTATCTCTAGCATTTGAATTAGCGAAGAATTTAAGTGTAACAGTAGATGAATTATTCATATATAATAGTTAGTATTTATAATGTAGAGGTTTATAACCTCTACATTATTTTCGTCATTTATCACAATAAAGTCTAACACAGCCTATATTTTAAATTTATATTTTAAATTTCTTTCATATTATATTGTAATAAATTTCTTTTTTTAGGGAATTATAATTATAAATTATATTAAATGGAGGTGACTATATGTCTTATGTTATATTAGATGCTTGTATAAGTTGTGGTGCTTGTGAGCCTGAATGTCCAGTTAATTGTATTTCTGCTGGAGATGACAAATATGTAATAAATCCTGAGATTTGTATCGACTGTGGAACATGTAATAGTGTATGTCCTGTAGATGCTCCTCAACCACAATAAATAAAAAAAGAAAAGCAAATGCTTTTCTTTTTTATTTTATATTTATACTTTCAACTATCTTTTCATTTGAAATATCTTCAATATTACAAAACTTTAGCTGTATGGGATCATTAATATTATGTAATGCAATTCCAATTTTTATAGTTGTTGATTCTTTTGGATTTAAATTACCTATAAATCCAGTAATATTTTCATTAGATGTACTTACAAAATATTTTGTCTCTTTATTAGATTGGTATGGATATATGTCTATATTAGATAATTCTATATTCTGTAATGATTTATTCTCTACTTTCATAGTTACTATTGCTGATGCATTATATATATCTCCAATATTTATTCTTTCTTCTGATACTTTAATATCTAAAATATTAATTTTTATATCTTCAGAATTATAACTATTTATCCATATATCTTTATTTAATTTATTTTCTATGCATGTTGATTTAGTATAACTACAACATATTATAAGCATTGATAATAAACATATTAAAATTTTCTTATTCATAAATACCTCCTAAGTAATTTATCTTATTTTATGCATAGGAAAATTTTTCATTCATAAATTTAAAAATTATATTTAATTATCAAATTAATTTTATTTTATAATTTATGTACATTTTTTAATTTTATTATTGATTTTTATGTCGAATTTTGTTATTATTGATTTAAGGTTATTCCCCTAATAACCGATTTACTCCCCAAATAAAATATATTCCCTAATAAACCCCTTTTTATAATATATTTTACCCCTTTATAGCCTTACTTGATCGGTTTAAAGTAAGGCTATTTTTTTTCATATTCTTTTATTATTTCTCTTATAACTCTATACCCTTTTGCTTTACTATCTACAGAAGAATGTATTTTACCATTTTCTATTATATCCCATAACTCTTTATTTTTATAAATATCTAGTTTTATATCTTTTTTACACATCCAAGAAAAACTATTTTTACTTACACTATAATATACCCAATCTAAATTTTCATTTACTAAAGATATATCATTCATTATTTCTAATACATTATTGTATCGTTCTTGTGGATTTACTTTTATACATTTTTCAATTATAGAAATCATTGATTTTGGTATATGAGGCAAGTACTTTTTTCTAATTGGAAATTTCCCTTTTGCACAAGCTAATTTTAGACTATTTAAATCCTTATATTTTCTAGCTTGTTTATTATACTCTTCATTTCCATTACACATTCTGTATAATGTTGTGCCTATTTGATATATATCTATTTTTTTACTTATTATAGAATTACTACATTGTTCTGGAGCTATATGCTTATAGTACACATTTTTAAGTCTTGCATTACCTAAATAATTTAAGTATAGAGCTGATCCAAAGTCAGTTAATACCGCATTATCTTTATCTCCTATAAGAATATTGTTAGGTTTTATATCACAATGTATAATACCTTTATTATGAATATATTCTATTGCCGATAAAAAATCTAAGCTATACTTTATTATTTGTCTTATTGATAAATTCTCATTTTCTAATAAGCTATATAAAGACCCCCTTCTAAAATATGGCATCGTAATGTAAATATATTTATTATCATAAGACGCTGTATTAATAGGTATAATATTTGGATGTTCTAAATTATATATCTTTTTTGATTCTTCAAAATATTTATCTACCTCTTTAAAATTTTTTTTTGCAATTTGTTTTAATATAAATATAGATCCTAGTTGCATATCTTTAACAATATATAATGCTGAATTAACACCTTCTGAATTTATCTTTTCTATTATTTCAAGATTAAAATTTGGACTTATTTGCACTTTTTCACCCCACAATTTGAAAGTAATTCTTCTACTATACCCTCCATCTTAACAATGTCTATTACCTCTATTCCAATACCATCTTCTATATTTACATATGCTTTTTCTATTTTATACTGTTTTATAAGTATCACCATATATTTTCTTATATAATTTAATTTATCCCCTATATTAAAAGACTTTGGAACTAAAATTTTATCTTGTAATATATCTTTCTTTTGCTGCTGTTTTAAATCAAATATATTAAATTCTATTCTGTCTATAAATATATTAATATCTATAAAAATCATATCCCCAACTCCTAAGAAAGATTTTTTTGTCTGTTATATAATATGATTTCATTCTTAATTTAAACACTAATTAAACAAAAAAATAAGCGTGAATTTCACGCTTATTTTAATATTCACCTTTTATTTTTAAAAATAACTGTGCCGTAGCTAATGTATCACTGTCTGCTCTATGGGCATTTTTATTTTCTATATTATAATACTCACATGCTGTTTCAAGTTTTTTATTTTTTCCCTTATAAGTTTTACTTTTCTTTAATAACTCTAATGTACATATATAGTCACTTATAGGTTCTAAACCCATTTCTTCTAAATAATAATTCAGAAATTTTAAATCAAATTTTGCATTATGAGCTATTATGGTTCTATAACCAATATAGTCTCTAAATCTCGGTAATACTACTTCTATGCTTTCTTCATTTTCAACCATTTCATTAGTTATATTTGTTATTCCTGTTATAAAATAAGGTATTATTGATTTAGGCTTTACAAACCTAGAATAATTTTTAGTTATTTTATTATTAACTATTTCTGTAATACCTATCTCTATTATTTCACATCCTTTGTATGGATCAAGACCTGTAGTTTCTAAGTCTACAACTACATATTCATTCATATTATTCTCCTCAAATTGCAAGTACGCATATTTAATATAATATAATTATATCAAATATGCGTATCTATATAAACGTTAATATTTTTATATTATTAATTTACATAAGACATTGGATTTGTATGTTTTCCATTTATTCTTACTTCAAAATGTAAATGTGGACCTGTGGACCTTCCTGTTGACCCTATTTTAGTAACTACTTGTCCTTTTTGAACTCTTTGACCAACTGATACTAATAGTTCACTATTATGTGCATATAATGTTACCTTACCATCATCATGCTTTATCATAACTGTCTTACCATAACTACCTTGTGTAGCAGAGAATATAACCGTACCATTATCTATAGCAACTGCTGAAGTTCCTTTAGGTGCTGGTATATCTATACCTGTATGCATCTTTTGTATATTTAATACTGGATGACGTCTATATCCATATGGAGAACTTATTCTTGTTTTTCCTGGTACTGGCCAAGAACCACTAGATATAACAGCACCTTGCCCTAAATTCACTCTATCTTGTTCAGATTCTAATCTTGCTGCTTCTTCAGCTATTTTTTCTAATTCTGATTCTAAATCATCTTCTTCTCTTTCTAGCTCATTCTTTAATACTTGTAACTCACTTTTATCAGCTTGTACCAATTCATTATCATTTTGCAGCATTCCTTTTAGTTGTTCCTGCTTTTGTTTTTTACTTTCTAGCTCTTTTTCTTTACTTTCTACTTCCGATTTATTTTCATCTAATTCTTTTAATAATATTTTATCTTGTTCTACAACTTGTTTAACTATATATATATTATTAAAAAATTCTGATAAAGATGTACTGCTTAAAATAACTTTTATATACCCTATAGAGTAATTACTGTTTATAGCTTTTAATCTTTTTCCTAATGCTTCTTCATTAGTTTTTATATTTTCTTCTAGTTTTTTAATTTCATCTTGTGTACTATTAATCTCTATATCCAATTTATTTATTTCTTCATTAGTTTTTGAAATATTATCTTCTATCTCTGCTACTTTTTCATCTAATTCTTTAATTTCACCTTCTATTGTTGTCTGTTCTTGCCTATTTTCATTTAATTTTTTATCTATATTTTCTTCCTTATTATCTGCATATGTAAAATTTGTACTAAATAATAGTGCACATACTATTATTAATGATATTATTTTTTTCACTCAATTTCCCCCTATTTTTTATACTTTCAGATGTTTTTTAACTGATATTATGCTACCTAATACACCTATGCTTATGCCTGTTATAAGTAAAACAGCTACAAGAGACACAGATATACTAGTTAAAGGAATTACTGCATTTCCCACTACTGAACTTATAAAAACAGTTATTTTTTCTAATATATATCCATACATGCCTACACATGCACCTACTGCTAAAATAGAACCTATCATCCCTATTGTAAATCCTTCTACTATAAATGGTGCTATTATAAATTCATTGCTCGCTCCAACATATTTTATTATCTGTATTTCTTCTTTTTTACTATATACTCTACTCTTTATTGTATTTGATATTATTACTAAGCATATTAATAGTAAACATATTATTAATATTGACCCAAATTTTTTAACTGTATTTGATATAGTTAAAAAGTTTTGCATTATATCTTGATAGTATTCAACATCTTGAGCTCCATCTAGCTCCAATAATTTAGATGATATTAGTTTTATATTATCTGGATTATCTATAGTTACGATATAATAATCATCAAGTGGATTTTCTACACCCTCTAGTAGGTATGCGTCATCTCCCCAACTACTTTTCATATCATTAAAAGACATTTCTTTCGTCTTGTAATCTACTTTTTTTATACCTTCAATTTTACTTATTTCGTCTTTAAGTTTTATTTTTTCATCTTTACTTATATTACTTTCTATCGAAACTCTTACTTCATTAATTTCATCTTTTGTAACTTTAATAAATTGATTTATATTTAAAACTATTGTAAGTAGTGTTCCAAGTATAATTAGTGCTGATGTTACTGATATTACTGATATAAAACTCATAGTCTTATTATTAAATATTCCTTTTATCCCTTGTTTTAAGCTATATAAAAACTTAGACACTAATTTCATATAAATCCCTCTTCGTATCTTTCACTATTTTTCCATTTTGAATTTCTATAACTCTTTTTGGAAATAATTTTAAAATTTCAATGTCATGAGTTGCCATTATAACAGTAATACCTTCTAAGTTTATTTCACTTAATAAATTTACTATTCTAATAGAATTGTTTATATCTAGATTTCCAGTACATTCATCTGCTATTATTATTGATGGCTTATTTACTATTGCTCTAGCTATACCAACCCTTTGACATTCTCCACCTGATAATTCTGATGGATATTTATTATATTTATCTGCAATTCCAACTTTATTTAAAACTTCCATTACTCTGCTTTTTATATTCTTATGATTTGTTCCTACTACTCTTAGGGCTATTTCTACATTTTCAAATACTGTTTTTTCCTTTAATAATTTAAAATCTTGAAATACTATTCCTAAATTCCTTCTATAATTGTGTATTTTATTAGTTTTTAATTTTGTAATTTCTTCTCCTAAAACTGAAAGTCTTCCTGATGATAATTTTTCTTCTCTTGTCATTAGCTTTAGTAAAGTTGATTTTCCTGCACCTGAGTTACCTACTAAAAATACAAATTCACCTTGTTTTATACCTATATTTATATTATCTAATGATTTATTACCATCTGAATAGACTTTATTTACATTCGTAAATTTAATCATCTATTATCACTCCATTTTCCTTTTTTCTTCATACACCGATTAATTTTTCATTTATTACTTAATTATAACACTTTTTGTAACCTTATTGTAACTTTAAGTCGTTTTTTATATTTAAATTAATAAAAAAGATGACCTCTATTCATCATAGAGATCATCTTAGCTGCTTAACATAATATTTTTTATTAGTATTTTATTTTTTTCTTTCCTTTTTCATTTTCTAAATAAACTAATCCATTCCCCTGCACGGTTCTTGAGTAATTTAATACTCTCGTATGCTTAATTAACTGTGCATATAATTCATTTTGAGTTAAAATTCTTTGGAACTCTTTTTCAGACCAATTTTTAAGTAATGCTAAACTTCCACTTACATGAGGTGTTGCCATACTAGTTCCACTTAGTATAGCAAATTGATTATGAGGGTAAGTTGATAATATATTTACTCCTGGTGCAACAACATCAATAACCAAATTAGAATTACTAAAACTAGCTGGTACTCCTTTTTTATCAATCGCTCCTACTGATATTACATCAACATACGATGCAGGATAAGAATATTCAAAATCATTTGAGTTTCCATCACCATCATTTCCAGCTGCACATACAACTAAAATATTTTTATTTGTAGCTTCTTTAACTGCTCTTTCTAATTTTTCACTACTTTGAGACATTCCAAGTGACATCGATATTATATCTACATTTTGTTCAATAGCATAATAAATAGCATTAACTACCCAACTTAGTTTACCAGACCCAGTTTTATCTATTGCTTTTAGTACATATATCTTAGAATCTGGAGCTACTCCAACTATTGTATTATTATTTCCATTTGCTGCTATTATTCCAATTACATGGGTACCATGACCAACTCTATCTGTGACTATCTGAGAATTTTTTCCATCTTCATCTGTGAAATTTTTAACTCCTATAATATTATCTTTAAGGCTTTCATGATTAACATCACATCCTGAATCTATTACAGCTATTTTTACATCTTTCCCCCTTTGAGATTCTTCCCAAATACTTTTAGCTTTTATCATATCTACTCCATAAGGTGCTTTAACATCTTTACTTTTAACTTCTCTATTTAATGTAAATGGGATTAACTTAACAGTTAAATCTTCTTGTTTATATTTCAATATAATCACTCCAAATTTGTTTTATACTTAATTATATATATTTAAGTCAATTATGGTGAGTGTTATCCTTTTTTAAATATTTTTCAATATTTTCTATTATATCTTTTTCATTGTTTTTATTTATATCTATATCATATAAATACATATATTCTTCATCTTTTTTCTTATATATGCCTTGTACTATTTTTCCGCTTTTTATAATTACATCTAAATTATATTGCATTGGCAAGTAATAAGTTCCAATCTCTCCCTTTTCATTTTCATTCCATTCTCCAACATACTTATATACATCACAAATATAAGTTCCTATACCATGTCTTTTTCCATTTTTAAAATCTCCTTCGTAAATACTTTTATCATGATATATATATCTTCCTATACCTTCAAATAAATCATCTTTAAACTCTCCATTATATATTTCATTATTTCTATATTTATACAAACCCTTCCCTTTTTTATATCCATATTTAAATTGACCTTCATATATATCACCATTCTTTTCTGTATAGCATCCTTGCCCATGAAATACATTATCTTTGAATTCACCTATATATTTACTTCCATCTTTAAATTTATATTCACCTTTTCCATTTAACTTTGAATTTTCAAATTGACCTTCATATAAATCTCCATTAGATTTTATTAACTTACCTTGACCATATTGAAAATCATTTTCCCACATACCACTATATTTACTTCCATCTTTATAATATAAAACACCTTTTCCATTCTTTTTGTTATTTTTAAAATAACCTTTATATATATCTTTATTTTTATGTGTATACATTCCTAATCCTTCTATTAAACCATACTTAAAATCTCCACTATATATAGAGCCATCTGCGTATGTATATTTACCTACGCTATGCATCATATCATCTTTCCATAGCCCCTCATATCTTTCTTTATTTGAAAATACACATATTCCAAATCCATTTTTTTTATCATTTACCAATTCCCCTTTATATAAATCTCCATTATCATACTTTAATACTTTTTCACCATTTAAATTATAATTTTCTTTTTTCTTTTTTTCTTTTTTTTGTAAGCTACCTTTATAATCTTCTACCATACCTCTCATCATAGCCTTACTACTTCCTTTTTTATTAATAATAATAAACCTTATTAATATTAATACTATAAATATAGCCCATAAACAAACAAATACTTTAAATATAATTGTAAAAAAATTTATAAGTTGATTCATAATTGAAAATCCCTCCATTCTATATATAATTTATATTTCTTAAATATAATCTTTATACTACTTCCTATATATTTTAAAAGCTGTTAATAAAATAATTTATCAACAGCTTTTTTATAAGAAGTCATTATAATCTATATTTTCATAACTTAAATCATTATCAAATAAAGTTATACTATTATTTAAACCCTCTTTATATTCTATTTAATTTATGGTTTTATTAAAGATTTAAATTCGTCTATTTCGCCAGTATCTGTGTCATATTGTATTACTCCTATAGCTATTATATCTACATTTAATATGTCTTTTTTATTTCTTGAGTTTGGCATATTCATTTCAAAGTTTATATATACTTTTTTCAATATAAACTCATCCCCTTTTAAGTACCTCTAAGTATATTCTATCATTTTTATGTATATATTTTTAATTTATCTTCAAATATATAAAAAACCGCTGGATTTTATTTCAACGGTTTTTTACATGCTATTCTATTCATATCTTTCTAAGAAAGAATGTTTAACTCCATTTTCTTGCCATCCTAAAACTGAATCTATATTAACATTTTCAGCTGCTTTAAATATAGATTTTTCTACATCTTTAAATTGTGGCTCTAAACTTTTTATAAGATCTTTTATTTCATATCTTTTGTTACCTGTTTTTTTAGCTGCAACCATACACGCACAGTTAAGCGGCCATATTCCACTATTTTGTATAAATTTCACTATATGTTCTTCTCTTATATAATAAAGTGGTCTTATTATTTGTATTCCATCAAAGTTTGTAGAATTTAATTTTGGCAACATAGTTTTAAAATTACCTGCACATAGTAAATTCAGCATTGTAGTCTCTATAACATCATCATAATGATGACCTAGAGCAAGTTTATTGCATCCCAATTCTTGTGCTTTAGAATACAATGCTCCTCTTCTCATCCTAGCACACATATAACAAGGATAATCCTTTGCTATCTCATCCGCTATTTCAAATATTTTTGAATCAAATAAATGTATCGGTATATCTAAATATTCACAGTTATCTATAAGTAACTTTCTAATATCTTCATGATATCCAGGATCCATTGCTATAAATTCTACCTCAAAATTAACCTGACCATGCCTTTTTAATTCTTGAAACATTTTTGCCATAACTAAACTATCTTTTCCTCCAGATATAGCAACTGCTATTTTATCGCCTTCTTCTACTAGTTTATAATCTTTTATAGCTTTTATAAATTTTGACCATAACTGTTTTCTATATCTTTTTATTACACTTCTTTCTATTTCTCTTAATGGCTGTCTTTCATCAAAAGGTACTAAAACTTTACAGCCTTTTCCTGCTAATTCGCTCATTTAATCACCTCATTATTATCCAAACACGCAAATTATTTTATCACAAAATCTATTATTAATACAAGTAATACAAAATTAATACATTATTATTTATCTTATATGCTTATTATTTGTCAATTCTACAATATTTCTTATTTAATTTCAATAACTAAATTTATTTGTACTAATACTATACTATCCGCTAACTATTATCTTACATTATCAAATACGTGGATAAGCTTTAATATATATTTATTATTTCTAAAAAAATAAACAAATCTTTTAATATAAAAATAAGTAAAATATAAAAACTCTTATAATATAAAATTATAAGAGTTTTTATATTTTACTTATTAAATCAATCACGATAATACTCCTTATAAATATTTATTAAATTATATTTATCTTGTCAAATAAATAATCTATATGAATTTATATTTTATATACTTACATTTACTCTGCATCATAATCTGGTGTATAATCATATCCCTAAAAAATTCACTTCGCCAATACATTTTCCAAAGGACTTTGTCCATCACTTAAAATTTAATCTTATATAGAAGATAAAACTCTAATCTTAATATCCTCATTTAATACACTAAATCGATATATATTTTCTATATCCTTATTTAAAAATTCATGTAAGTAATTATTTAAAATCTTAAGTGATATATAATCATTTCTATCATTAAAATAATAATCTAAATTTTTTATATATTTTAGATAACATTTATTAATTTTTAATTCTATATATAAATCATCTGTATTTTCTCTTGATACTTGAAATAATTCTTTTAATCTCATATATGCACATTGAAAATCCTTTGGTAATTCTAAGCTACTTAATCTTTCATTTAATGCTTCTTCAATAGTTAAAATTGCAACTCTATTAACAAATAACTCAATATAATAGTCATTTCTACTATATTTAAATTGATAAAAATCTGTTATCACACTCATTACTATGCTCCTTATGATTTAGTTCTAAATTTTACTTCTACACTTATTATTTTCAATATACCTTACTATTTATGCATTTTATAATAATAAAAATTTACTTTAATACATGCATAATTAAATAAATTCTATTATGTTTCCTTTTGCTAAACCAAAAAGTCGCTCTTACTTAATTAAGTAAAAGCGACTTTTCATTATAAAACTCTTCTTGCATTTACATATGCATTGTTATAGTAACCACTCATCTCTGATATTACTACTTTATTTTTGCTAGATGACGCATGTATTAACTGTCCATTACCCATATATATTCCTATATGTGTTACTTGCCCATTGTTTGATCCTTCAGTATCAAATGATATTAAGTCACCTTTCTTAATATCACTTTTGTTTATATATTGTCCAAACTTAGATTGGTCCCTAGATACTCTTGGTATACTAACTCCCACAGATTTTTTTAATACATACTGAGTAAATCCCGAACAATCAAAACTACTAGGTCCTTCCGCTCCCCAAACATATGGCTTACCTAATAATGTTTTTGCAAATTCTATAACTTTATCTGATTTTTCATTGCTTGGAACATTAGAAGATCCTTTATTTACTAGATATTGACTTGACATATATCCGATTTTCCCATTATAACTTATCTTTGACCATCCATTTGATTCTGATATAAACCCAACTTCCGTTCCTATTGATAATGTCGATATTTTTGAATAACTTGTACCTGGACCACTTCTAAAGTTTACTGAACTTTCACTTACTATTTTTGTTAACTTTACAGTATTATCTGTATTATCAGTTGATGGTGTACTATTTTTATTTGATAGATATTGACTTGACATATATCCTATCTTTCCATTATAACTTATCTTTGACCATCCATTTGATTCTGATATAAATCCTACCTCTACTCCTTTATTTAGTTTACCAATTGATGAATTACTTGTACTTGGACCACTTCTAAAGTTTACTGAGTTTGTATTTACTATCTTTGTTGATTTTATACTATTATCTGTATTATCAGTTGATGGTGTATTATTTTTATTTGATAGATATTGACTTGACATATATCCTATCTTCCCATTATAGCTTATTTTTGACCATCCATTTGACTCCGATATAAACCCTACCTCTACGCCTTTATTTAGTTTACCAATTGACGAATTACTTGTACTTGGGCCACTTCTAAAGTTTACTGAGTTTGCATTTACTACTTTTATTGATTTTATACTGTTATCTGAGCCTTCTGTTGAATTATTATTAAATGAAGACACATAATCTCCATGTACATATCCAACTTTTCCATTGTACTTAATATTTATCCAAGCTCCAGTTTTTCCAATATATTCTACTTTATCACCTTTATTTAATTTCTCCATTGACGAGTAAGTCGTACTTGGACCTGTTCTAAAATTAACTGCGTTAGCTGTTATAGACTTATATTCTATATTCACCGCTTGTACATCATTTTCATCCGCACTAGCCATAGTTAATGACATTGGTACTACTATTGATGTTGCTATTACACTAGCGATTACTTCTTTTTTATTTAAATTCATAATAATTATTACAGACTTAATAGACTGTAATTTACTCAACTCCTCTCTCATTTTTTATAATATATATATAAAGTAGTCTACTTATTTAATAGATAGCTTTATAAATTAAGTAATTCATCTTATCAAATTTGATAAGCATACTATTTATAAAATTTATAATAAATTAAAAACATTTTAATTTTAATAATTAGCTTTAAATATTCATTACATAATTTTGTTTATTATAATATTATTGCAAATTTGTAGATTTTTGTCTATATAAATACGCTTTTGTAATAAATTGTCAGTTTAATAGCTATCATTATATTGTATGCAAATAATACTTAGCCCTATGCCACTTCCATTTTTTATAAATAAACTTTCTATTCTATTAGAAGGAATACTTTACTCATATATAGAATATAAATCCATACTAATATCAAAGTTTACCAGCTTTCTGTATCAGTTTTTAAAATATATTTTAAATTTAATTTTACTTTTGCCATTTTATAATAATTATTTTAGGAGGAGTTTCATGAATTTATTGCCTATCCCTTGGATGAAACAAAAATTAGAAAGTATTTATAAAAGAAAATTATATGGTAATCTACACTTAATTTATAATAATTTAGATTCAAAAAATAATCATATTTATGCTTACGATTTAATTGACTTACTAAATAATTCTAATATTACTTTAGATGATAGTAATCCACTATATATATATCTTCCGTTTAAAGTAGATACTTTTATTAAAAATTTGATTGTTTCATTTAAATCTATTTCTAAAAATAATACTTACATTGTATTAGGTGGTTATAAAGAAGATTATCTTAATCAAAATGAATTAGATCTATCATACCATTTATATGTGAAATTTCCAGAGTTAATCGGTCTTATAGACTATACATATCTAATAGACAGCTCTAAATGTTTTGAAATTTTCACAGCTTTATCTGATACTCAAAGATTATCTATAAATCCTACCTCATCTTTTACTATTTCTGGTTCTATTTTAAATTATAATATTAAACAAAATACTCCTAATAATGCAAATCATCTGTCTTTCGTTACTTTAATGGATGAATATTTATCTAATAGTTTTGTAGATTCTTACTTAAAAGGATTAACTAATAAAAATAATAATTTTAACTATAATTTCTAGACTGCCTTGCAGTCTTTTCTTTTTTTGTGATAATATATTTAAAGTTATTATAAAGATTTATGCACTTTTAAAGGAGGTTTTGTTTGTTGAAACTTATATTAGCTGAAAAACCATCCGTTGCCAAAACTATAGCATCCTTCTTAGGTGCTAAAACTAGAGGAGACGGGTATTTCGAAGGAAATGGATATATAATCACTTATGCTGTGGGACATTTAGTTGGTTTATATGATATGAAAGATTACGATAAAGATAAATATTCAGGATCTTGGAAAATGGATAATTTTCCTTTTATACCTACTGATAAATTTAAATTTAAAGTAGATAGTTCTAAGAAAAAACAATTTGATATAGTAAAGAAACTTTTACATAGAGATGATGTAGAATATATTATAAATGCAACAGATAATGATAGAGAAGGAGAATTAATTTCTTTCCTTATATTTTTACTTGCAAAAAACAAAAAACCTATAAAAAGAATCTTAGTTAATGAATGGACTCCTGAAGATATAACAAGAGGTATCAATAATTTAAAAGATGATTCTGAGATGAGAAATTCTCAAGCTGCAGGATATACTAGACTTATAACAGATTGGTTAATAGGTATTAACTTTACTTCTGTTACTACTTTAAAGTATGGTAATGGAAAATTACTTAATATAGGTCGTGTAATTTTGCCAACAGTAAAATTAGTATATGATAGAGATATGGAAATACTAAACTTTATGCCTAAGACTTATTATGAAATCGAGGGCAATTTTAGATGTGATAATGGTACTTATAAAGGAAAATTTATAAAAGGAAAAGAAAGTAAATTTGATACTATTGAAGAGGCTAGTAAAGTTATAGATAGCATCTCTTCAAATAAAGGTACTATTGAAGATAAAAAAGTAACTATGTCTAAAGAATATGCTCCTAAACTTTTCAGTTTAACATCTTTACAGGGTTATATTACTTCTAAATACTCAAATTTCACATCTGATAAAGTTTTAAACGTGTGTCAGTCACTTTATGAAGGAAAAGGTAAAGGTGGATGTATAACTTATCCTAGAACAGATTCTATTTATTTAGAAGAAAGTTTAACTTCAAAAGTTTCTCAAACTTTAGATAAGCTAAAAATCGGTCTTGCATATGAAGAAAAAATAAAATTCTCTAAGACAAAAAGAGTTTTTGATTCATCTAAAGTAGATAGCCATAGTGCTATTATACCTACTTATATAATACCTACTAACTTAAGTTGTGATGAACTAATAGTTTATAATGCTATTAAAGATAGATTTATAGCTAATTTTATGCCTCCTGCAGAATATGAAAATACCGAAATCAAAACAAATGTTGATAGCAATATATTCTTAACTAAAGGTAAAGTTCTTAAAACTCATGGTTATTTAGAAGTTTATAATAAAGAAGAAAAAGATGATTTACTTCCAATGGTGAATACTAAGGATATTGTAGATGTTTTAGAAATAAAAACTTTAACTAAGCAAACTACACCTCCTAAACCGTATACTGAAGATACACTACTTAAAGCAATGAAAAATTGCGGCAAAAATGTATCTGAAGAAGATACCGCTGTTTTATCTGGCTACTCTATAGGTACTTCTGCAACTCGTGCTGACGTATTAAAAAAAATAATGCAAGTTGGATATGTTGGTAAAAAAGGTAAATCATACTTTATATCTGATTTAGGTAAAAACTTAGTAGAAATATTCCCTGTTAAAGACTTATTTGATGTAGATTACACTGGAAAATTAGAAAAAAGCTTAAGTGATATTCAAAAAGGTAATTATACTAGAAAAGAATATTTAACAAATATTATGAGCTTTATAATTAAAAATGTAAATATTATACAAAAAGATAGTTCTAAAAATATTAGTACAGAAAACTACACATATAATCCTAAAACGAAAAAATATACAAAAGAATCTTCTAATCAAATTTCTAGAAAATCTGAATCATCATTAAAAAATACCTCAGATTCTAGAAATGAATCATTAGGAAAATGCCCTATATGCCAAGGCGATGTACTTGAAATGAGTAAAGGTTATATATGTAATAATTATAAAGAATGCAAATTTGCTATTTGGAAAAATGATACATTTTTAGAATACTATAAGAAAAAGCCTAATAAAACTATGGTTAAAAGTATTCTAAAAAATGGTTCAGCTAAGGTAAAATCATTAACATCTCAACAAGGTGGTAAATTTGATGCTATATTAAAATACTATAAAAAAGAAAATGGATACTTCGGTTGGGATATACAAAAACAATAAAGGATGCTATTTATTTAGCATCCTTTATTCATTATCATAAAAAGTTTCATCTAGTTTGCTTCTTGCCATTCTCATTAGTTCAGAAAATTTATATCCTTTTAATTTACATCCACACTTTGGACAATATTCCAATTTTTTAGATACTAATTCTCTACAACTAGCTTCTGGGCATCGTATTTTTTGATTTACTTCCGATACTTTAAGTCCACATCTTGGACATATTGTTCCAGGTCTTGATGATACTTCTTTTCCGCATCTTGGACACTTAACCATCTCATATCCTCCATCAAATTTGACGTTCAATATTTTATATATTATGAGAGTTTTATAATATATGTTACTATTGTATATCTATAAAATAGAGTATATAAAAGCACCCCCATCATTATAGTTTCAATCTAACAATTGGGGTGCAGTATATAAAGTTATGTTAATATGCTCTATTTTATTTATTATTTTTTATAGTAGCTTGTGCTGCTGCAAGTTTTGCTATTGGCACTCTAAATGGCGAACAAGATACATAGTTAAGTCCCATTTTATAGCAGAATTCTACTGAAGATGGCTCTCCACCATGTTCTCCACATATACCTATCTTTAATTCTGGTTTTGTTTCTCTTCCTAATTTAGTACCCATTTGAACTAATTTTCCTACTCCATTTTGGTCTAATACTTCAAATGGATCCTTTTCTAATAACTCTCTACTTACATACTCTCCTAAGAATTTTCCTGCATCATCTCTTGAGTACCCAAATGTCATTTGAGTTAAGTCATTAGTTCCAAAACTAAAGAAATCAGCTTCTTTCGCTATTTCATCTGCTGTTAAACACGCTCTAGGAACTTCTATCATTGTTCCTATTGTATAATCTATTTTTATATTTTCTTCTTCAATTATATTATCTATAGTTTCTTTTATCATTTCTTTTATAACTTTTAATTCTTTTACTTCTCCTACTAAAGGTATCATTATTTCAGGTTTTACTACTACACCTAACTTCGAAGCTTCTATTGCACCTTGAATTATAGCTTTTGCTTGCATTTCGTATATTTCAGGGAATGTTATTGCAAGTCTACATCCTCTATGTCCCAGCATTGGATTAAATTCATCTAAATCTACTATTCTTCTTTTTATCTCGCTTACTTCTAAGTTCATAGATTTAGAAAGACTTATTATCGACTCTTCATCATGTGGTAAAAATTCGTGAAGAGGTGGATCAAGTAATCTTATATTAACTTCTTTAGCATCCATAACTTTAAATATTTCTATAAAATCTTCCCTTTGCATAGGTAACAATTTATCTAATGCTATTAATCTTTGATCTATAGTTTTTGATAATATCATTTCTCTTACAGCAGGTATTCTATCTTCATCAAAGAACATATGCTCAGTTCTACATAGACCAATACCCTCTGCACCAAATTTAATAGCTGTAGCTGCATCTCTTGGATTATCTGCATTAGTTCTTACTGCTAAGTCTTTGTATTTATCTACCCAAGTCATAAGTTTTTCAAAATTACCACTTAAAGCAACATCCGTTTTTTCAACTTGTCCTAAGTAAATACACCCACTAGATCCATCTATTGAAATATATTCACCTTCTTTTACCGTAACTGATTCTGTTCTAATTTCTTTGTTGTATTCATCTACCTTTATATCGAAACATCCTGCTACACAACATTTACCCATACCACGAGCTACAACTGCTGCATGAGATGTCATACCACCTCTTGCCGTAAGTATACCTTGTGCACATACCATTCCTTCTATATCTTCTGGTGATGTTTCAAGCCTAACTAATATAGCTTCTTCTCCTCTTTCATTAGCTTCAACAACATCTTGTGAATTAAAGTATACTTTACCTCTACCTGCTCCAGGTGAAGCTGGTAAACCTTTAGCTATAATTGTTGATTTTTCTAATGATTTACTTTCAAAACTTGGGTGAAGAAGTTGATCTAATTGCTTAGCATCTATTCTCATTATTGCTTCTTTTTCATCTATTATATTATCTTCAACTAAGTCAACAGCTATATTTATAGCCGCTTTAGTAGTTCTTTTTCCATTTCTAGTTTGTAATATATATAATTTTTCATTCTCTATAGTAAACTCTATATCTTGCATATCTTTATAATGACTCTCAAGTATAGAAGTTATTTTCGTAAATTCATCAAATACATCTGGCATTACTTCTTTAAGATTAGATATATCTTTAGGTGTTCTTATTCCTGCTACTACATCTTCTCCTTGTGCATTAAGTAAAAACTCTCCAAATAATTTATTTTCTCCAGTAGATGGGTTTCTAGTAAATGCTACGCCTGTTCCACTAGTTTCTCCCATATTACCAAATACCATTGATTGTATATTTACAGCTGTTCCTAAGTTACGTGGTATATCATTTAATTTACGATATACTTCAGCTCTAGGATTGTTCCATGACTTAAATACAGCTTTTATAGCAAGCATAAGTTGATTTTTTGGATTTTCAGGAAAATCTGATTTTATTTCTTTTTTATATAATATTTTATATTCCTCAACAATTAACTTTAAATCATCAACTGTTAAATCTGTATCAAAATCATACCCTTTATCTTCTTTTACTTTATCTAGTATATTTTCAAATTTATATTTTTGAACTCCCATAGCTACATCTGAAAACATTTGTATAAATCTTCTGTAACTATCATATGCAAACCTTTCATTATTAGTAGCCTTAGCTAATGCTGCTACACTTATATCATTAAGACCTAAGTTAAGTATTGTATCCATCATACCCGGCATAGAAAATACTGCCCCAGAACGAACTGATAGTAATAAAGGATTGCTTGTACCTCCTAGTGTCTTATTTAAGACTTGTTCTAACTTTTCTAAATGTAATTCTATTTCTTCTATTATTTCATTTCTTATTGTTTGTCCATTATCATAATAATCATTACACGCTTTTGTTGTAATTGTAAATCCCTCTGGAACAGGTAGTCCTATCTTTGTCATTTCTGCTAGATTAGCACCTTTACCTCCTAATAAGAATTTCATTTCTTTATTTCCTTCATTAAAATTATAAACATATTTAGCTTCCATTATTTAATCCCCCATTGATTAATATTTTATTATTATAACTTATATACTATTTTTCGCCATCTTTATATATTTTAAGTCCATTTTCTTTAATTATATCTATAATTATTCCTGCTGTTTCTTCAATTGCTTTACTAGATACATCAATTACAGGACATCCTATTTTTTTCATTACTTTCTCTGAGTAATCTAATTCTTGAAGTATTCTTTCTAGATTTGCATAACTTGCATTGCTAGATAGCCCTAGTGCCTTTAATCTTTCCTGCCTGATTCTATTCAGCTTTTCTGGAGTGTTTGTAAGACCTATTATTTTTTTAGGATTTATTTCAAATACTTCTTTTGGTATTGGTATTTCTGGAACTAAAGGTACATTAGCTACTTTTATATTCTTATTTGCTAAATACATGCTAAGAGGAGTTTTAGATGTTCTAGATATACCAACTAGCACTATATCTGACTTTAGTATACCCCTTGGATCTTTACCATCATCATACTTAACAGCAAATTCTATAGCTTCTACTCTTTTAAAGTAACTTTCATCTAATTTCCTTATAATTCCCGGTTCTCTTTTAGGCTTAATATTTGTTTTATTTGCTATTTCTCTAAGTAAAGGAGTCATTAAGTCAATTTGGCTTAATCCCTCTAATTCACAAAACTCCTTCGTCGTATTTAATAAAATTTCATCTACTAAAGTATATACTATTATAGCTGCTTCATTTTTTCCGCTATTTAATATATCTCTTAAAAACTTCTCATCTGTAACATAAGGAAATCTTCTGATTTCATAATTGTCATTCATATTGAACTGAGATATAGCAGCTTTTGTTACCTGTTGAGCAGTTTCTCCTACTGAGTCTGATATAACATATATAATTAAATTTTCCATATATTCCTCCTTAATTGTCTGCTAACTCTAAAAATAACTTTGTTAAGTTGGTTTTAGACATTCTTCCAATAACCTTAGCTTTATTGTGGTCATCTTCATTTCCTTCAATTACTGGTATGGAATCAACTTCATGTTCTATTATTTTTTTTGCTGCTATTAAAATTCCTTCTTCTTCATTAACAGTTACTACATTAGGTGTTCTAGTCATTATCATACCTATTGGCATTTTATTTATATCACCACCGCCGATAGTAGCTTTTAATAAATCTTTTCTAGATACTATTCCGCATAAGTTTTCATTATCATCTATAATGAATATACTTCCTACATCCGATAAAAACATTGTAACTATGACATCATATATACTTGTATCTTTTTTAACAAGAATTGGCATACTCATTATGTCTTTAACTTTTTTATCTTTTATTTTATTGCCTATTAAATTAATTTCACTAACTCCAGAGTAAAAATATCCAACTTTAGGTCTCGCATCTAATATGCCTGTCATAGTTAATATAGCCAAGTCTGATCTTAGCGTAGCACGAGTTACATTTAAATTAGCGGCAATACTTTCACTTGTTATAGGTTCATTAGCTTTTACTATGTCAATTATTTTTAATTGTCTTTGATTAAGTTGAATAATGTTCACCTTCTTCCATTTGTGCTATACTTTTTTTACTTTTTTTACTATATGATATATTATATATCTATATATACCACTCTGTAAACATATTTTGTAATAAATATTACACTTTTTTATTTTTTTTACGACAAATAGTATACTTAATATACATTTATTGGGGTTATATATTAAATAATGTAGCTAAATTATTTATACTATATAATATTATAATACATATTCAGCTATATATACAAAAAAAATGAGCGATACTTACAAACATCACTCATTTAATATTATTATTTATAAACTATTTTAGATAAATCACATATACATAACATTGTATCATATATTTGTTTAAGTAATCCCAGCCTATTATTCTTTATAAATTCATCTTTATCCATTACCATAACAGTATCAAACATATCATCTATATATGGTCTTAAAGAAGCAAATGAATCTAGTGCTTCACTATATTTTTTATCATTTAATAATTGATTTACTTTTTCTTTTGTATTATTAAATTCTCTACATAATTTAATCTCAGCTTTTTCTTTTAATAATTCTTCTTTAACTTCATTAGATATAGCCTTTTGAGCTAATGTAGAAACTCTATTAAATGCCGTTAACATTTCTACTAACTCATCCTTATCTATCCAATTATTAAGTTCTTGAGCTCTCAAATACATATCTGATATATCCTCTATTTTAGAACTTAGTACTGCATCTATTAAATCATATCTTATTCCTAATTCTCTAAATAAGTTCTTTATTCTTTCTTTGAAGAATTCCATTATTGAATTAACAACTTCTTCTTTATTAAATTCTAATTGGCTATAATTATTAAGTGATGCTTCTACTAAATCTTTTAAGTTAACTTCTAACTTGCTATCCATTAATATACTTAATACACCTAAAGCTTGACGTCTAAGAGCATAAGGATCTTGAGATCCTGTTGGTTGTATTCCTATAGCAAAGAATCCAGATATTGAATCTAATTTATCAGCTATTGATAATGCTATACCAGCATTTGTCTTTGGAAGTATATCTCCTGCAAATCTTGGTAAGTAATGTTCAAATATTGCTTCACTTACTACTTCATTTTCTCCACTTACCTTTGCATATTCTCTACCCATGATACCTTGAAGTTCAGTAAATTCAAATACCATTCCAGTTACTAAATCTGCTTTACATAATGCTGCTGCTCTTTTAGTATCTTCTTTTACATCAAATAATTCTAATAAATCAAGTATATTTGCACTTAATGTTTCAATTCTTAAAGTTTTATCATATACTGTTCCAAGTTTAGCTTGGAATACGACACTCTTTAATTTTTCTATGTAACTTTCTAAACTTCTTTTACTATCTTCTTTATAGAAGAATAATGCATCTTCAAGTCTTGCTACTAATACTTTTTCATTACCAGCTTTAACTTTATCTATTTTATAATCATTTCCATTTCTAACAGCTATAAAGTTTGGTAATAAATTACCATCTTTAACAACTGGGAAATATCTTTGATGTTGTTGCATAGGTGTTGTTACAACCTCTTTAGGAAGTTTTGCATAATTTTCATCAAATTCACCATAGAATGCTGTTGGATATTCAACTAAATGAGTTACTTCTTCAAGTAACTCTTCATCAAATTCTACTTCTCCACCTAATGAGTTAGCAACTTCTATACATTGTTTCTTTATAAGTTCTTTTCTTTTTTCTTGATCTAGTATTACATAGTTTTCTTCTAATTTAATAAGATAATCTTCTAAAGAAGTAACTTCAAATTCATTTTGACCTAAGAATCTATGCCCTTTAGTAATATTAGAAGATTTTATTCCTTCTAAATCTATATCTAATATATTATCATTTAATAAAACTACTAACCATCTTATTGGTCTAGCAAATCTCATATTTTTTCCTCCCCAACGCATAGCCTTTGGGAAAGTTACAGATTTTACAGCTTCTGGTAATATTTTTTTTAATACTTCACTTGTTTCTTTACCAGCTTTTCTTATAGTCCCGAATATATATTCATCTTTACCTATTACTTTAAAACATACATCATCTTCTTTAATACCTTTACTTTTCATAAATCCTAATGCAGGTTTAGTAAAGTTTCCATCATCATCAAGTGCTATTTTTTTAGATGGTCCTTTTACTTCTTCTTCTAAGTTACTTTGTTTTTGACTTATTCCTTTAACTATAAAAGTTAATCTTCTCGGTGTTCCGTAAGTTTCTATATTGTCAAATATTATTCTTTCTTCATTAAATTGTTTAGTTAAATTGTTTTTTACTTGTTCTAAAGTACTGCTTACAAATCTTGCTGGTAATTCTTCAACACCAACTTCAAATAAAAGATAATTATTCATTATTTGTCACCGTCCTTTAAAAGAGGGAATCCCATTTCTTCTCTTTGCTTAACAAATGCTGCTGCAACATTTCTAGCCATATTTCTAACTCTTCCTATAAATGATGCTCTTTGACTAACACCTATAGCACCTCTTGCATCTAATGTATTAAATGTATGAGAACATTTTAACACATAGTCATAAGATGGAACTACAAGTCCTTTTTCCATAAGCTTTAAACCTTCTTGTTCATATATATCAAATAATTTAAATAACATCTCTGCATCACATTCTTCAAATGCATATGTAGAATTTTCAAACTCAGCTTTTTTGAATACATCTCCATAAGTTATTTCATCATTCCATTTTAAATCATATACACTGTCAACTTCTTGAATATACATTGCTAGTCTTTCTAATCCATATGTAATTTCTCCAGTTTCAAGTTCACACTCTATACCACCAACTTGTTGGAAATATGTAAATTGAGTTATTTCCATTCCATCTAACCATACTTCCCATCCAAGTCCCCAAGCTCCAACTGTAGTTGATTCCCAATTATCTTCAACAAATCTTATATCGTGCTCACTAGGGTCTATACCTATTGCTTTTAAACTTTCTAGGTATAATTCTTGTATATTATCTGGTGATGGCTTTAATATAACTTGGAATTGATGATGTTGATATAGTCTATTTGGGTTTTCACCATATCTACCATCAGCTGGTCTTCTTGATGGCTCTACATAACAAACTTTCCAAGGCTCTGGTCCTAATGACCTTAAAAATGTATTAGGGTTCATTGTTCCTGCACCTTTTTCTACATCATAAGCTTGCATCATTATGCACCCTTGTTTAGCCCAGTAGTTTTGTAATGTAAGTATCATATTTTGAAAATTCATAATAATACCTCCTATAATAATAAAGCCTTTCGTCTAGACGAAAGGCCTTTTAATAGTTCTTTTCTAACTTTTAGAATATCAAATTCTACAATTTTTGTCAATGTCAATATAAATTTTGTTAATGTTAATATAAATAATTAAATTATTTATATTTATTTATATCTTCTTCAACATCTTCTTCAACATCTTCTTTAATAAGTTCATCTGTTATATCTTTATCATCTTTTTTATTATATACTACAACATCTTTTACTTCTTTAGCTGTATTAGTTAACATTTGTTTTAACATATTAAGTTTTTCTTCATTTAATTCACCTAAATCAACAATAGTTCCATCATCTTCATTTTGTATCTTAATTCTATATTTAGCTATAACAGCTGCAGACACTCCAACTAAAGCATATATTTGAAGAAATGCAATTCCTATAACACCTACTGTTAAAGGTATATTAATTATTATTTTATTATTTTTTTCAACTATAACTCTTATTACACTACTCTTTTTAAGAAGTTCTTTCGCTTGTTTTGTTATTTCTTTAAAGTCTTCTCCTACTTGATCTTTAAATTCTTTAATATCTTCAGAGTCTTTATTGAAAACTTCTTCTATTGTTTTCTTAGCTTGCTTTGTTTTTTTACCAATAATATTCTTTGATTCTAATGAAATAACCGCTTCAACTACATCTCCATCACAATTTATAAGCGCTTCTTTTACTTGGGCATAGGTAGCACTTGGAACCCTCGATATTACTGCATCCATTTTTTCAATAGTTATATTACTACTCACCCGTATCAACTCCCTTATTATTTTGCATACTTTGTAATAAATATAATGATTTTAAATTAATATTATCAACATAATTATTAAGATATGGTTTTAATAATTTTCCTAACTCATATGTTATATATTTTGATACTTTAGCTTTACTACATTTTAATATATCATTACTTAATATATATTCTATAAGCTTCACAGTAGTTACGTCAATTTTAAAATTATTTTTAGTATGTTCACTACATATACTACATAATATACCACCTTCATCTACATTAAATACCACATACTCTAAATTCTGACTTCCACAAATACAACATCTATTTACTACCGGTCTAAATCCTATATAATCTAGAAATTTCAATTCAAAAGCTCTAGTTATAAATTTCTTATCTAAATCTTTTTGAGTATATAGATGTAGAGATTGTGCAAGTAATATAAATAATCGATTATTAGTTTGATTTTCTAATGTTGATCCTTCTACTAATTTTGTAATATATGTAGCATATGAAAATGACTCTATATCATAAGATATATCATAAAAACTTTTTATAATATCACTTTGACTCACTCTATACATACTTCCTTGTCTTTTTAAAGTATAGTTAGAATAAGAAAAAAGCTGTGATGACGAAAGTAAAGGGCTTTTATTTCGCTTTGCACCCTTAGCTAACACAGCCACTTTACCAAGTTTCCTTGTAAACAAAGTTAATATCACATCATTTTCTTCATATCTTACTGCTTTAAGTACTATCCCCTGGGTGTTCAAGATTATCATAGTCACTATCTATCTCCCTTATATCTTCATTTTGTTCAAGCAGGCAATTTAAGTCACTTAAATACATATATGCTTCTATACTACCTGTCTTTTTAAAAACTTCCCAACATAAATTGTTCATTTTTAAAAACCCCCTCCTTACACTTATATTTATATTTTTAGTAAGAAGAGGGTAAATAATACATAAAGTTATTAAACAATTTTTGACAATAATAAAGTCGTTATAATGAGATATATTGCTATCCCAGTTATATCAAGGGCTGTAGCTATAACTGGTGCTGAAATTATCGATGGATCCACCTCTAATTTTTTTAAAAGTACAGGCATAAATGCACCTATCATAGCTCCAACTATCATATTTATAAACAATGATATAGATACAACTAAAACAATATTAATATCTTTCATAAATATAAGTATAACAATAGCAAGAATTATACTACATATTACACCGGTAATAAGACCAACTATTCCTTCTCTTATAACATTACTAAATTCTAAATTTTTATTTGATAATGCCATAACAGTAAGAGCTGAAGATTGGGTACCTATATTTCCACCCATACCTATAACGACCGGTATAAAAAATACTAATGAAGCATAAGTAGGATTCATTATAAAATCTAAATTAGAAATCATCATAGCCGATAATAATCCTCCAATTAAAGTTATTATAAGCCATGGCATTCTAGCCCTAACTGATGATGTAATTTGATCTTTTAATATTGGGTTTACTTTCTCTACAGTATCTCTCTCATGTTCAGATGACCCCGCAAACTTATACATATCTTCTGTTGCTTCTTCTTCTATAACATCAATTATATCATCAACAGTTATTATACCTTTTAGTTTATGGAATCTATCTATTACTGGTATAGCTATTAAATTATACTTTGAAACTAATCTTACAGCTTCTTCCCTATCTTCATCAACATACACAGCTATTATATTTTCACTCATTAATTCTTCTATAATGTTAGATTCTCTAGATGTTATTAATTCTCTTAAAGAAAGTACTCCTACTAATCGTTCTTCATTGTCTACTACATATATATAATAAATAGTTTCTGCATCTTGTGCATTTTCTCTCATATGATCTATCGCTTCTTTAGCTGTCATATCTTTATTTATTTGTATATATCCAGTAGTCATTATTCCACCAGTAGATTCTTCTTCATATATTAATAACTCCTTTAAATCATTTGCATCTTCTTGACTTAAAAGCTCCATTATACTTTCTCTCTCTTGCTCTTCTAGCTGACTTAATATATCTGCCATATCATCAAGAGACATTAGTTCTAATATATTTTTCCTATGATCTATATCTATTTTTGATAATATTATACTAAAAAATTGTACATCACTTTCTTCTAATATAGAGGCTGCCATATCTAAAGGAAGAACTTCAAATAATTTTATTTTCATATTTTCTTCTAGATGTTCCATTACATCAAAAATATCTATTATGTGATATTCTTCGAGCAATTCTCTTAGTTCTAGTATTTTATTATTTTCAATTAATATCTTAACTTCACTCAATAAATCCTGGGAAGCATCTTGTTTCCTATCCATATAATCCACCTTTATTTTTCAGTATATCCAAAGTTACTTACAGAACTTTGAAGGTTTCTCCAGTTCTCTTTAACTTTAACCCACACTTGAAGATTTATTTGAGAACCTAAAAGCAATTCCATATCCTCTCTTGCTGATTTTCCTATTCCTTTTAATTTCCTACCATTCTTACCTATTATTATACCCTTATGTGAATCTCTTTCACAGTATATTACGGCAGATACATCTACAATTTCTTTGCCTTTTCTAGGTTTCATTTTCTCAATTTCAACAGCTACACCATGAGGTATTTCATCATGAACATAATGAAGTACTTTTTCTCTTATTAACTCTGCAACTAGTACTCTCTCAGGTTGATCAGTTATCATATAATCCGGGAAATATTTAGGACCTTCTTCTAAATGATTTTGAATTACTTTTAATAATTCTTTAACATTTCTCCCTTTTAGTGCTGATATTGGAACGATTTGTTTAAATACACCTTCTGCATGGTACATTTTCATCATATCAAATAAATCTTGTTCTTCTATTTGATCCATTTTATTTATAACTAAAACTACTGGAGTTTTGATTTTCTTTAAATCTTCTATTATCATTCTATCCCCAGGTCCTATTTTTTTAGAATCATCTACTACAAATAATACTACATCTACATTTTTAAATGCATCAGTAGCTGACTTTACCATAAATTCACCTAATTTATTTTTAGGTTTATGTATTCCCGGTGTATCTAAGAATACAATTTGACCATTTTCATCTGTATATACTGCCTGTATTGTATTTCTTGTAGTTTGAGGCTTATCACTCATTATTGCTATTTTCTCTCCAACTACATTATTCATAAGAGTAGATTTACCTACATTTGGTCTTCCTACTATACTAACAAATCCTGATTTAAACATATTGTCATTTCTCCTATTATTATCTCTTGTAATTTTAATTTTTTTTAT